>NZ_JBHVFF010000149.1:0-20803 GCF_042801895.1 Streptomyces sp. NPDC057543
GCCCCGGACCGTTTCGGATGTGAAACGGTCCGGGGCTCCGTCGTACGGTCAGGCTCCTCGCGATCCCGACCCCGATCCCGGGGGCAGAGCCGCGGGCTGGGACCGCCCGGAGTGCCGCCCCACCCGCTGCCAGGAACCGACACCGCTGGTGTGCGTGCTCGTGCCGCCGACGTGTCCCGTGGCCCCGCTGTGTACGGAGAGACCTACGGAGAGGGCGGCGGAGTGACTGGAGTGCCCGCTCAGTGGCATCCGGCTGCCGGACCACACGCTGCCGAAGGCCACGAAGCCGAGATTCTCCTCGCCGCTACGATCACCCGGAAGCGCCCGGAACGACCTGCGGTACTCGGAGTACAGCGCGTCGTAGATCGGGGTGTGGGACTGGCCGCCCGATAGGTCCTGCGCGGGGCGCATGGCAGGGATCGGGCTCGGGCGCTGGCGGGAGGAGTCGTATGAGTGCACGTACGTGCCAACGACCCCACTGGCCGTCGGATGCGGGCCCGGCGGAGAAATAGCTGTTCGCCGCAGGTGTGAGGGACCGACGGCCACGATCAGGTCCCGGCCAGCGGCATCGCGGCGGCGACCAGGAGCCCGCCGGCGGCGGCCTTGTCCAGCGCGTCGCGCAGCAGGTCCTCGCGGGGCTGCTGGCCGATCACCCCCGCCGGGGCGGCGAAGACGAGGACGGTCTGCGACTTGCCGGCCGTGGTCCGCCAGCCCTCGGTGACCTGGAGCGGCGCATGGGCCTGCCACCAGGCGACCGGGGCGCCGCCACCGGTGCCCGGCTGGAGCACGGCGTGCAGCTGGCCCATCGCGAGCAGGACCGACCAGCCGTGCAGCACCGTGGGCATCTGATCCATCCGGTGGACCGGCTGGAAGCCCTGCTCCAGCAGCAGCTGGAGGAATTCGTCCCCCCGGCTGCCGTCGGTGCCCGGGCGGGCGATCGGGCCGGTCGGCTCGACGACGAGGGCCGGGTGGACCTCCTCGTCGATGAGGACGAGGCCGCTGGTGATCCCGAGGACAGCCTGCTCGGTGCCGAGGCCCTCCGGGTGTTCCCGGTGCTCCGCGTCGCCGCCGGTGATGCTGCGTACCGCGCCCTGCAACTGCTCCTCGGCGACCTGGACGACCTGCGAGGGGATGCAGGTCGCGTGCGCGAAGGCGAGGACGGCGGTTTCGTCACCGACGAAGAGAACCGTGCTGGTGCGTTCCTGTTCGGAGTCGCCGGGGGTGCGGCAGGAGGTGCAGTCGTAACTGCCTGGGGTGTTGTCGCCGACGAGCAGCCGGTCGGCTTCGGCGTCGCCGATCTCGGCGCGTACGTCCTCGCTGACGTCGAGCATGCGCGGCACGGTTGGCTCCTCGAACTCGGTGCGTGCGCCGGGCGGTTCCCGGCTCATGAAGAAGACAACGGGCGATCCGTGGCCGGGGTCACGCGAGAAGGGGAACGTATTCGAACCATCCGGAGCAGCGGGTGAATTCCGGGATCGGAAGGGCCGCTTGCGACCTGTTCATCCAGATTCTCCGGATTTTCCGCGCGGTGATGTGGTCGACTCGACCGTGGGCCGGTTCGCCGATACGTCGACAAATCGGGAAAACAGGTGAAAGTGAGAAGGGCTGAATCCGGCTGGTGCCGGAGTGAACCGCAAGCCGGCCTTGGTCGTCATGGCAAGTGTCGTTCGCAGCTGCCGAACCGGGAGATATGGCATTTCATGCACATTTCGTTCCTGCTCCACAACGCCTACGGAGTCGGGGGCACCATCCGTACGACGTTCAACCTCGCCGGGGCCCTGGCCGAGCACCATGACATCGAGATCGTGTCGGTCTTCCGGCACCGGGACGTCCCCGCGCTCGGAGCACCCGCGGGCGTGCGCCTGAACCACCTCGTCGACCTGCGGAAGAAGAGTCCGACGTACGACGGCGACGAGGCCGAACACGCCCGCCCCGCAACCGTGTTCCCGCGCGGCGACAGCAGGTACCGGCAGTACAGCAGGCTGACCGACGCACGGGTCGCGGAGCATCTGCGCTCCATGGACGCGGACGTAGTGGTCGGAACCCGGCCCGGGCTCAATGTGCAGATCAGCAGGCAGACCCGGCGCGGCCCGGTCCTGGTCGGGCAGGAGCACCTCACCCTCGACAGCCACAGTTACCGGCTGCGCCGCGAGATCGGGCACCGCTACGCCCTGCTCGACGCGATCACCACCGTCACCGAGGCCGACGCCCGCGCCTACCGGAGCGGGTTCAAGCTGCCCGGCGTACGGATCGAGTCCATCCCCAACAGTGTGCCCGCGCCGGGAGTCGCGCCCGCCGACGGCACCGGTAAATGGGTGATCGCCGCAGGACGGCTGCACAAGGTCAAGCGGTACGACCTCCTCGTCCGGGCGTTCGCCGGCGTGGTCGCCGCCCGGCCGGACTGGCGGCTGCGCATCTACGGCGGCGGCGACGCGACGGGGAACGAGCGCCAGGCGCTGCTCGAGCTCATCGGTGAACTCGGCCTGCACAACCATGTGTTCCTGATGGGGCCGGTCAACCCGCTGGAGGCCGAGTGGCCGAAGGGGGCGATCGCCGCGGTCACCTCGGACCGCGAGTCCTTCGGCATGACCATCGTCGAGGCGATGCGCTGCGGACTGCCGGTCGTCGCCACCGACTGCCCGCACGGACCCCGCGAGATCATCGAGGACGGCACCGACGGACGTCTGGTGCCGGTCGGTGACGCGGCGGCGGTGACGGGCGCCCTGCTCGGCCTGATCGACGACGACGAAGCACGGCGCCGCTCGGGGCGCGCCGCGCTGGCCGCGGCAGAGCGGTTCGACCCGGCGCGGATCGCCGAACGCCACGAGCGGCTCTTCGCCGAACTCGCCTCCCGAACCCCGCACGACCGCACGCACGGCGCTCTGCGCACCACACTGCACCGCGCCCGCAGCACCGTGCTGGACCGGGCGTACGCCCTGCGTTACAAGGCCGCCGATGTCATCCGCAAGGGGAAGCCCGCATGACCGTCTCCACAGAGCGCCCGGCACCACGAGCCGACTGCACCGCGGACGCCGACGGCGGGATCGTCTTCGACCTCCACCTCGGCCCCGAAAGCTACGAGGACGGGGAGGCGCCCGAGCTGCTGCTCCGGCTGCGCGGCGCCAAGAACAAGGGCGGCGACGGCACCACCGTACGACTGCCCCTGACCCCGCTCGGCGAGGGACGGCTGCGAGCGGTGCTGCCGAGCACCGCGGAGCCCGCCGAAGGCCGCTGGGACGTCCATGTGCGTGCGCCGGGCACCGGCGACGACGGGGCCGTGGCCGTGGCGCCCGGGATCAGGGACGTCCGGCTCCTCATGGACCGCACACCGGACACCGGGCGGATCGCGGTCCGTATTCCGTACCCGACCGCCGACGGCCGGCTCGCGGTGCGCTGCTGGATCCGCTCACCGCACGCCGAGGCCGGGCCGGTCACCTTCGACGGGGACGCGATGACCGTGGCGGGCGCGCTGTACGGGACCGTCCTCGGCGATGACGCCCGCGTCGAGGTGCGACTGGCCGGCGCTCCCGACCGGTCCTGCCGGGTGCCGGTCACCGGAAAGGAGGGGACGTTCTCCTTCACGCTTCCCCTCGACCGGCTGGGCGCGGGGCCGGTCACCGGGCAGCAGCTGTGGACGCTCTGGCTCATGCCCGGGACGGCCGGCGGGGAGCCTTCCGAGCGGACTCGGACCGACGGGAAGCAGGCGGACGGGAGCCCGGCCGACGGCGTACGGATCTCCCGCATCCTCGACGACGTCTGGGACCGGAAGAACAGCTTCGTCTATCCCGGCCGCAGCGCCGGAGAGGGCGTCCGCGCGATCCCCTGCTACTCGGGCGACAACGACCTGTGCGTACGGATCGAACCGGACCCGGCGCAGGCCCGGTAGGCCGCCGGCGGCCAATTGCGGACGCAGGCTGTCCGCAACCCCTGGCAGACTCGCCCGCATGTTGGAGACCTCGGCACGGCTGCTGCGCCTGCTCTCACTGCTTCAGGCACACCGGGACTGGTCGGGTGCCGATCTCGCCGAACGGCTCGGCGTCACCCGGCGGACCGTCCGGCGTGACGTCGACAAGCTGCGCGAACTGGGCTACCCCGTCAACGCCAGCCCCGGTACAGGTGGCGGATACCAGCTCGGCGCCGGTGCCCAGCTGCCGCCGCTGCTCCTCGACGACGAGGAGGCCGTCGCCGTCGCCGTGGGGCTGCGCACCGCGGCGGGCAACGGCGTCGAGGGCATCGGTGAGACGTCCGTACGCGCCCTGGCCAAGCTCGAACAGGTACTGCCGGACCGGCTCCGGCGTCGGGTGAGCGCGCTGAACAGCTTCACTGTGCCGTTGCTCCGCGGGCCCGGCGGGTCCACCGCCGATCCGGGAGTCCTCACCGAACTGGCCGCAGCCTGCCGGGACAGCGAGCGGCTGCGCTTCGCGTACCGGGACCACTCCGGCTCCGTATCGCGCCGGACCGTCGAACCGCACCGGCTGGTGTGTACCGAGCGCCGCTGGTATCTCGTCGCCTGGGACCTGGACCGTGCGGACTGGCGGACGTTCCGCGCGGACCGGATCACCCCCACGCCGCCGCACGGCCCGCGATTCGTCCCCCGCGCCGCACCGGCCGAGGATCTGGCCGCCTATGTCTCGAAGGGGATCTCCACCACCGTGTACGCGAGCCGCGCGGTGATCCGGCTGAAGACCGGGATCGAGCACGCGGCCGAGCGGATCTCGCCGTCCTCCGGGGTGCTGGAGGCGGACGGCGCCGACAGCTGTCTGCTGCGCACGGGGGCCGTGAGTCTCGATGTGCTGGTCATCCACGTCATGTTGCTGGGGATCGACTTCGAGGTCGTCGAACCGCCGGAGCTCAATGACGCGATCAGGGTGGCCAGGGACCGGCTGTCCCGGGCCCTGGACCCAGCGCTGCCACCACAGCCGTCCTGATGCGGGGACCGATGCGTGGATGGATACGTGACCGACAGGTAGGTCGATCGGGGACGGACCAAGGGCCGGTCGGGACGGTTCGCAGACGCATCGCGGAGGTTCGAGTTGTCCGTTATACGGGCGGCAGCGAGCGGCTGGGGGAGCATCCTCGGCCCGTGGTGTGGATTTTGTGACGAGAAGATAAGGCTGCCATAAGGAAGCGTGAATTCCCGGTGGCATGCTCGTTTACACGGGTTATTCGGCGAAGGAATTCCGGTCGCTCCGAAGCGGTTATTCTATTTTGTTTTCGAGCCTTCCGCGCGATCGTTTCCTGGCTTGGGTGATTACTGCGTGTCGGGTCGTGGACCGCCTGTCGGGGTGGCGTGATGCGAGCGGCAGGCGTGTCGTGATCCTGTGACAGAAGCGTGACCGGCAGGGGATGTGGGGATGCAGTGCGGCGGCCTACGGTGCCCCGGCTTCCGCCGCGGGCCGCGGCGGCCTACGGTGAGAGGCATGGCACCCCTACCGACCCCTCCCGCCCAGCCCGACGACGCACCCGGTGCGTACGTCGGCCTCGCCGCCGGCGCGGCCGAACAGCGGGCCCGCAGGCAGGGCTGGACCAGCGTCAGATCCCTGCCGCCCGGCGCGATCATCACCATGGAGTACCAGGCCGGACGGATCAACTTCGAGGTCGACGACGCCGTCGTCACCCGGTGCTGGGTGGGCTGAGGACCTGTGCGGCCCGGCCCGGCATGCGCGAAGGCCCCGACCGGAGTCGGGGCCTTCGCGGTGCGGGGCAGCGGTTGTGCGTACCGGCGCCCTACGGATTCCGGGGCGTTCAGCCGCCGGACATCGGGCGGGCCGGGGCCGTGCCGCCGCGTGGCGTACGGTCCGCGTGCGGCGGGCGGCGGCTGCCGGCCGGGGTGACCGGGGTGCGCTCGGAGCGGACCAGATGTGATGGGGCCGCGGAGTGCGCCCGCGAGCGGGCACCGGTGACCGTTCCCGTGGTGGTCGCCGCGTGACCTCCGGCGGCGACCGGCTCCAGCACGGAGGGCTCCGCAGTGGCGCCGACCGGCCGCGGGAGCACCACGGTCCGGGGTCCTCCGGCCGCGACCGGCACGGAGGGAACGGGACGGCCGCGTCCCCGCAGGGCTTCGCGCTGGGCGAAGATCCAGGCCTCGGCCCGGGTGATCAGCGGCTCGACCCAGGGCAGACTCAGCAGGATCAGCAGCCCCGCGGCCCAGCCGAGCAGTACATCGCTGAGCCAGTGCGTGCCGAGGTAGACGGTGGTGAGCCCGACGCCGAGCGAGACGATCGCCGAGACGGCCGACAGGTAGCGTCTGGCCCTCGGGGTGGTCGCCAGATAGGCGAGGATTCCCCAGGTCACGACGGCGTTGGCGGTGTGGCCCGAGGGAAATATATCGCCGCCGGCGAAGAGCTCCGCCGAGCCGATCTGGGTCGCGTAGTGCGGGCCGAGCCGCCCCAGGCCGATCTTGACCGCGCCGACCGTCACATTGAGCAGCAGCAGCGAGGCACCGAGCGTCAGCAGGGGCCGCATCGTGTGCTGCCGCCAGGAGCGCCAGCCGAGCCAGCAGGCAACCATGGTGGCGGTGGGGCCGCGCTGGCCCAGCACGATGTAGTAGTCGAGGAAGGCATGGAATTCCGGCCACTGTTGATACGGCCGGAAGAGCATGACCTTCCAGTCCAGGGTCACCAGCCAGGAAGAGACCAGCACGGCAACGACGATGGCGACATAGAACGCCAACGTCCCGCAGAAGAGAGCGATGCGGTGACGGCTCATCCGCGGTGGCTCTATCTTCGGCGGCTCCGGCTCCCGGTCCAGGCGGGCAAAGATGTCGGTACGCACCCAATCGACGTTACAGCGCGTTAGCGAGTGAACTGGTCGATCCGGTCTCTTTGTGATGACGATGTGATGTGGACTATGTCTCAGCCGGTCCTTAATTCCTGATCCGAAGAAGCGCGTCGACGAGTCTCCGCGCTATTGATTTCGCACTTATTTCGGAAGGGTGTTTGGGCGCGGGCAGAAAAGCGCAGGAGGTGCCGGTATGAATTTCTCCGGCGCCCCCGGGGGCGCCGGAGCGGACCGTATCCATCCGGTCACCGGCCGCCCTCTGTGCGGGCCCGGCGCGTGCTCGCGGCGTGACGCCGAGTACCTTCTGTGCCGGGTGCGGAGGGCCGTCCGTGCAGGTCCGAGGGGTTCGGAGCGGCGGCCCGGCGTGGCGTACGCCACACTTCACGGGTCGTCGAGGTATGAGGTGGACCACGTGTGAGTGCTCCGAACTCGCGTACGCTGACGGATCACTCGCCCGTCGATGCCGGGCCCCGGGAGGCGGCGAACCGCTTCGTTCCCGGCTGGCCCGCCGAGCGCGAGGGACCTTTTGGGAGGTACATGCATGTCCGGGACGACCACAGCCCGATTCCGGCTGCGCTCAGCGGCCGACGGTGCCAACCGATGGGTCGTCCTCGTCGTTCTCTGCCTCAGTCTGCTGCTCGTCGCGCTCGATGCGACCGTGCTCCACGTCGCCGTCCCCGCCGTCACCGAGGACCTGCGGCCCAGCGCCGTCGGGCTGCTCTGGATCGTGGACGCCTATCCGCTGGTCTGTGCCTCGCTGCTGATCCTCTTCGGCACCCTGGGTGACCGGGTCGGCCGACGCCGCATCCTGCTACTCGGTTACGCCCTCTTCGGCGTCGCCTCCGCGGTTGCCGCGCTGGCCGACAGCCCGGGCGTACTGATCGCGGCCCGCGCCCTGCTCGGCGTCGGCGGCGCGATGATCATGCCCGCGACGCTGTCGATCCTCCGCCAGGTCTTCCCCGACCGGCGCGAGCGGGCCGTGGCGATCGGTGTCTGGACCGCGGTCGCCGCCGTCGGTGCCGCCACCGGACCCGTCATAGGGGGCTTCCTCGTCGAGCACTTCTGGTGGGGCTCCGTCTTTCTGATCAATGTCCCGCTGATGGCCCTGGTCCTGCCGGTCGGCCGCCTGCTGCTGCCCGAGTCGCGCGGCAGCGACGACGGGCCGTGGGATGTGCTCGGTGCTCTGATGGCCGCGGCCGGAGTGCTCGGTGTCGTCCTCGGGGTGAAGCGGGCGGGCACCGGCGAGGGGCTGCTGAGCCCGGCCACGCTGGTCCCGCTGCTGATCGGGGCCGTACTGCTCATCGCCTTCGTGCGCCGTCAGAAGCGCCGCACACATCCGCTGATCGACATCGGGATGTTCGCCAGGCCCACGTTCTCCACGGCGGTGGGCTGCATCGTCCTCGCGATGCTCGCCCTGGTCGGGCTGGAACTGATAGCCGTGCAGTACCTCCAGCTCGTCCTCGGCCTGAGTCCGCTGGAGACCGGACTGCGGCTGCTGCCGCTCACCTTCGCGGCCATGGCCGCGGGCGCCACCGGCTCCTACACGCTGCGCCGCATCGGGCCGCGCCGGATGGTCGGCTGGGGCTTCGTGCTCACGGCCGCCTCGGTGCTGGTCCTGACGGCGATGGGGCAGCACGATCGGCCCGGCCTGCTGACCGCGGCCTTCGTCGCACTCGGCTTCGGGCTCCAGTCCACGCTCTTCGGGGCGTACGAATCCATGCTCAGCGAGGCGCCGGCCGACCGGGCGGGCGGCGCGGCGGCGATAGGGGAGACCTCGTACCAGCTGGGCGCGGGCATGGGGATCGCCCTGCTCGGCAGCGTCATGAACGCCGCCTACACCCCCGGACTCGCGAGACTCCCCGCAGAGGGTGTCCCCGCCGGGGACGGCGCGGCCGCCGCTCACTCGCTCGGCGAGGCCTACCAGGTGGCGGACCGGCTGGGCGGTCCGCTGGGCGAGGCGCTGCGCTCCACGGCCCGCCATTCCTTCATCACCGGGCTGCACGTCACGTTGCTGGTCAGCGCGGCTCTGCTGCTGGTCGGGGCACTCGCCGCGCTGCGGCTGCCGCGGATGATGGAGTGCCTGTCGCCGGTTCTGAGCGAACCTCACGAGGCCGACGCGAGCGTGGCGCCGGAGCTCCGCGGTCCGCAGGAGGTGCCCGTCGCGGGCTGTGCGCAGCGGCCGCTCGCGATACCCGCGCGGCGCCGGCGACCCGCCGAGGCGACCGGCTCTGGACGGGCGGGACACTGAGCCGTAACGTCGGTGCGACGCCATAACTAACGCCGCTAGTTTTAGCATCGTGCGAGCCGCCGGAGGCACTCTCATGTCCACCACTCCGTCCTCGAAGCTCCCGCCCTTCGACCCCGCCGACCCGATCGGCATCGACGATCTGCTCAGCGCCGAGGACCTCGCCATCCGCGACACCGTCCGCGACTGGGCCACCGACCGGGTCCTGCCGCACATCGCCGAGTGGTACGAGAACGGCGAGCTGCCCGGCATCCGTGAACTGGCCCGCGAACTCGGGTCGCTCGGCGCCCTCGGCATGTCCCTCCAGGGATACGGCTGTGCGGGCGCCACCGCCGTCCAGTACGGGCTGGCCTGCCTGGAACTCGAAGCCGCGGACTCGGGAATCCGCTCCCTCGTCTCCGTCCAGGGATCGCTCGCCATGTACGCCATCCACCGCTTCGGCTCCGAGGAGCAGCGGCAGCAGTGGCTGCCGGGCATGGCGGCCGGCGAGATCATCGGCTGCTTCGGTCTCACCGAGCCGGACCACGGCTCCGACCCGGCCGGGATGCGGACGTACGCCAAGCGTGAAGGCGACGACTGGGTGCTCACCGGCCGCAAGATGTGGATCACCAACGGCTCGGTCGCCGGGGTCGCCGTCGTCTGGGCGCAGACCGACGAGGGCGGCGCGGGCGGCGGAATCCGCGGCTTCGTCGTGCCGGCCGGTACCCCCGGCTTCTCGGCGCCCGAGATCAAGCACAAGTGGTCCCTGCGCGCCTCGGTCACCAGCGAGCTGGTCCTCGACGAGGTACGGCTGCCGGCCGATGCCGTACTCCCCGGGGTCACCGGTCTGCGCGGTCCGCTCAGCTGTCTCAGCCATGCCCGCTACGGCATCGTCTGGGGCGCCATGGGCGCGGCACGCGCCAGCTTCGAGGCGGCCCTCGACTATGCGAGGACCCGGGAGCAGTTCGGCAGGCCGATCGGTGGCTTCCAGCTCACCCAGGCCAAGCTCGCGGACATGGCCGTGGAACTGCACAAGGGCATCCTGCTCGCCCACCATCTGGGACTGCGGATGGACGCGGGCAGGCTCCGTCCGGAGCAGGTCAGTTTCGGAAAGCTCAACAACGTGCGGGAGGCGATCGAGATCTGCCGTACCTCGCGCACGATCCTCGGCGCCAACGGGATCTCGCTGGAGTACCCGGTGATGCGCCATGCGACGAACCTGGAGTCGGTGCTCACCTACGAGGGGACCGTGGAGATGCACCAGCTGGTGCTGGGCAAGGCGCTCACCGGTCTCGACGCGTTCCGGTAGACCGGTCCGGCGAGCGCCCTGCTCAGCTCTGGTTGAAGAAGCCGTCGGCCCGCCGGCCGGCGGCTTCGCCGCTGACCACCTGGGTGTCGGCCGGGGTCAGCAGGAAGACCCGGGTGGCCACGCGCTCGATCGAGCCGCGCAGGCCGAAGGTCAGCCCCGCGGCGAAGTCGACGACGCGCTTGGCGTCGGTGGGGTCCATGGTCGTGAGGTTGACGATCACCGGGACGCCGTCCCGGAAGAGCTCGCCGATGGCCCGCGCGTCCCGGAAGCTGTCCGGAGTCACGGTGGCGATCCGGCGGCCCGTTTCCTCGGCCGTCTCGGAGGCCACCTGCACCCGGGGGTCGGTCACCCAGGCCTGGCCGGTCCCGGTCTGCGCACCCTCGGCGTACTCGTCGTCGTCGTAGTACCGCTCGTCGTTGTCCTCTACGAGGCCCAGCCAGGCACTCGCCTTGCGCACCGATCCCATGGACGCCTCCTCTCACCGCGGTTCCGTGGTGTTCCGCATCTCTTTTCTGTCCCTATGGTCGTCCATGATGCGGATCGTGCGCCAAGTGGATAGTCGGCGCGCAGGGGATTCGTGACGGTACTGGTGCAGAAGATGTGGCGGTTCGTCAAGGTTCCTCCCGCGTCAGGGGCCTGGAAGAAAGAAAATATGATGCGCCGGTCCGTACGGGTGACGTGGAGGACGTACGGGTGAACGGGACGCTCGATACGATGCACGTCGTGCGTGCGCACGAGCTCGGCGCACAGAGGTGAACGACTCTCGGGGGATCGTCGTGTTCGGAATCGTCAGGCCCTGTTCGCACCGGTTGTCCGAGGGTCTCAGAACCGAGTGGATGGCTCATCTCTGCGGGCTCTGCCTCGCACTTCGCTCGGACCACGGGCAGTTCGCCCGGATCGTCACGAACTATGACGGCCTGATCGTCTCGGTCCTGACGGAGGCTCAGTCCGCACGCACCACCGGGTGGCGACGCACCGCGGGGCCCTGCCCGCTGCGCGCCATGCGCACCGCGCCGGTCGCCCGCGGCGAGGGCGCCAGGCTGGCCGCCGCCGTCTCCCTGGTGCTGGCATCGGCGAAGGTACGGGACCACGTCGCCGACGGAGACGGCCTGTTGAAGCGCCGTCCGGTCGCCGCCGCCGCGCGCCGGGTCGCCGCGGGGTGGGACCGGGCGGGCGCGCGCACCGGCGCACGGCTCGGCTTCGATACGGCGCTGCTCGTCGACGCCGTCGACCGGCAGACCGGCATCGAACTGCTCGCCGGCCCCGGCACCCCGCTGCTCACGATCACCGAGCCCACCGAGACCGCCACCGCGGCCGCCTTCGCCCACACCGCGATACTCGCGGGCCGGCCGCAGAACGCGGAGCCGCTGGCCGAGGCGGGCCGGCTCTTCGGACGCCTTGCCCATCTGCTGGACGCCGTGGAGGACCAGGAAGCTGACGCCGCGTCGAGTGCCTGGAACCCGCTCACCGCGACCGGTACCTCGCGGGCGGAAGCCCGGCGACTGTGCGACGACGCGCTGCGCGGCGTACGGCTGGCGCTGCGCGACGCGGAATTCACCGACGACAAGCTGGCCCATGTGCTGCTGGTACACGAACTGCGGCAGTCGGTGGACCGGGCGTTCGGCACCACGGCATGCCCGCACCGGGCGGACGGCCTGATCCTGGACAGAACTGTCCCTCCGTCAGGCATGGGGCAGCGCGGATCCTTCGGGCCGCCGCCGGGCAATCCGTTCGCACCGGGCCCCGGCAGCCCGCCGCAGCCCCCGCCCGAGCCGCCGCGCGACCGGCGCGGACTGATCGCGGGCTGCCTGGTATGGGCGGGGCTGGCCTGCACCTGTCAGATGTGCTGCGGCACCTTCAACGACCCGTGGAGCCATCAGCGCCGCGAGGGACTGTGCAGCCAGTGCGACTGCGGCGACTGTTGCGAGGCCTGTGACTGTTGCAGCAACTGCGGGGACTGCTGCGATTCGTGCGACTGCTGCGACTGTGGATGTGACTGCAGCTGCTGAGGGGCGGTTTCCGGCGGTGCGGGCCGGGCGGTACTTCGGGGACCCGGCGGCAGGGCTTTCGCGGGCCCGGCGGCGGAACCTCGCGGGTCCGGCCCGGACCGGTCACTTGATTTCGGGCGGTGAGATCTGCGAGGTCCTGATCGCCGACGCGCCGATGCCCCACTTCTTCAGGATCCGGTCGTAGGTGCCGTCCGCCTTGAGGCCGTTGACCGCGGCCTGGAACGCGGGCGCCAGCGGGGTGCCCTTCTTGAAGGCGAAGCCGACGTCGAGGCGCTTGAACTCATTGAGGAAGCGCACCCCCTTCTGCTGCCGCACCGCGTACCGCAGTCCGTTGATGGTCGACATCACCACATCGCTGCGGCCCTGCTGGAGCGAGCCCCAGATCGCGCCCTGCTCGCTGTAGGTCTTCACCTCGTACGGCTTCCTGCCCGCGTCGGAGCACCGGTGCCGGTTCTCCGCCAGTGTCACCTCGAAGGTGGTGCCCGCGCCGGTGGCCACGGTCAGGCCGCAGAGCTGGACGAGATCGGTGACGTCCTTCAGCCTGCTGTCGTCGCGGACCGCGAAGCCCTGGCCGTCATTGATGTACGTGACGAAGTCGATCGTCCTGCGGCGCTCCTCGGTCACCCCGAAGTTTCCGGTGCCCACGTCGTACTTCCCGCTGCCCAGGGCCGGCAGGATCGCTTCGAAGGAGGCCACCTCGCGCTTCAGGTTCAGCCCGAGCTTCCTGGCGACCGCGTCCGCGAAGTCGATGTCCGTACCGGCCGCCGTCCTTCCGTCCGGGAGGTAGGTGGCACTGGGCGGATTGCCGATGCTGGAGGCGATGGCCAGGGTGCCGGAGGCGCGGACGTCCGCCGGCAGCAGCTTCGCCGCGGCCTCGTCCTTGTGCACCGACGAGACGACATCGGCCGTCGGGACCGCTCCCGCGGCGGCCGCGGTCCCGGCTGCGCCGGCCGGTGCGGTCGCCGGATCGCCGGACCCGCACGCGGTGAGAGCGAGAGCGGCGACGGTGATCAGCGCGGAGGCAGCGGTGTGCCGGGTTCGGGGCATGAGGCGTGGTTCTCCAGGGGTGTCGGCCGCGGGAAGGCGCGGCAGCGGGCCCGTGCGGGGAAGCCGCAGAGCCGGAAATCCGCAAACGAGGGGAGGGGAGGGCGAAGCGATGTTGTGTTACGTGAAGGCACGCAGGGAAAAGTGCTCAGGCGCCGCACACGGCGCGAGGCAGAGAGATGAGGAACCGCAGGGGGTCAGCTCAACAGGAGGAGGACCACACGCGACCGAAGTCGATGTGGGAGCGCTTGACCAGCCACTGCTGCGAATGCATGGCCCCAGTGGAACAGGCATCCGGTGGCCCGTCAACTGACCTGAGACGTAAGACTCACAGTGTGGACAAGCTTGACAACACGCGGCGAACAGCGCTTACCTCGGAGGCGGACCGGCGCTGAGGGGCCCGGTCCGCGTTGTGTTTTCGCCGAAGGCACGCCCCGTGTCCGATCTCTGCATCCACGGAGCCTTCGCATGTCCGCGCAGACAGAAACCCTCCCTTCCGCCCTCCCCGCCACCCCACTCACCAAGAGCGACGAGGCCGACCGGCTCCGGACCGTCCCGGTACGCCGAACAGGGCAATGGGTGGCGGCCGTTGCCGCCCTGACACTCCTCGCCCTGGTGCTCAGCTCCGTCATTCGCAACGACGCCTTCCAATGGGACGTCGTCGCCGACTACTTCACCACCACCGCCGTCCTGCGCGGCCTCGGTCTCACGCTGTGGCTTACGGCGCTGGTCATGGTGCTCGGCTTCGCCCTCGGCACGCTGCTCGCCGTCCTCAGGCTCTCCACCAACCGCGTTCTGCAGGCGATTGGTTGGGGATACGTCTGGCTCTTCAGATCCACTCCGATCCTGGTCCAGCTGCTGTTCTGGTTCAACATCGGCGCGCTCTACCCGGAGATCCTCGGCGTCCGTACGGTGAATCTCCTCGGCCCCGTCACGGTCGCCGTCGTCGGGCTCACCCTGCACGAGGCCGCCTACGCCGCCGAAGTCGTCCGCGGTGGCATCCTCTCCGTCGAACGCGGACAGATCGAGGCCGCACAATCGCTCGGCCTCGGCCCCTGGCGCCGGCTCCGCCGGATCGTGCTCCCGCAGGCGATGCGCTCCATCGTCCCGCCCGCCGGGAACATGCTGATCGGCACGCTCAAGGGCACCTCGATCGTCAGCATCATCGCCGTACAGGACCTGCTGTACTCGGTGCAGCTCGTGTACCACCGCACCTACCAGGTCATTCCGCTGCTGCTGGTCGCCACCCTCTGGTACGCCCTCGTCACCTCGCTGCTCAGCATCGGCCAGCACTACATCGAGCGGCACTACGCGCGCGGCACGGCGGGCGCCCGGTGAACGGAACACCGACGCTCGTCGTCATCGGCGCCGGACCGCGCGGCACCGGCCTGATCGAGCGTATCGCCGCCAACGTCCCCGACATGTACGAGGGTTGCCCGCTGGACATCCATGTCGTCGATCCGTATCCGCCGGGCGGCGGACGGATCTGGCGGCACGACCAGTCGCCGCTGCTGTGGATGAACTCCATGGCCCAGGACGTCACGATGTTCACCGACGACACGGTCCAGCAGGAAGGTCCGGTACGCCCCGGGCCCGCGCTCCACGCCTGGGCCGCGGACATCCGGGACGGACGTCTCGCGCTCCCGGACGGAACCGGCGTCGAAGCCGGACTCCTCGCCGAGATAAAGGCCTTGGACGGAAGCGACTTCCCGAGCAGGCGGCTGCAGAGCGTCTATCTGCGCTGGGTGTACGAGCAGGCCGTGGCCGCCCTGCCGAAGGGCATCACCGTCCACTGGCATCGGCGCACGGCTGTGCGCGTCGCGGGGCCGCGCGAAGGCCGTCAGAGTGTCTGGCTGGAGGGGGACGACAGGCCGCTCCTCGCCGATCTCGTCGTCCTCGCCGTCGGCCACCTCGACGCCGAACCAGAGCCCGAACACGTCGAGTTGGCGGGCTTCGCGGCCCGGCACGGGCTCGTCCACCTGCCGCCCGACTTCACCGCCGACACCGATCTGACCCGCCTGCCCGCAGGCGAACCGGTCATCGTCCGGGGCTTCGGACTCGCCTTCGTCGACCTGATGGTGCTGCTCACCGAAGGACGTGGCGGACGGTACGAGAACGGCGAATACGTGCCGTCCGGCAGGGAACCCGTGCTCCACATCGGCTCGCGCCGGGGCGTCCCGTACCACTCCAAGATCGGCTACGCCTGGCAGGGCGAACGGCCGCCGCTGCCGCGCTTCCTCGGCCCCGACCTGACCGAGGCGCTGCTGAAGACCGACGAGCCGGTCGACTTCCGGCGCGATGTGTGGCCCCATGTCGACAAGGAGCTCGGCCACGCCCACTACCACCGGCTCTTCACCGCCCACCCGGAGCGCACGACGGCCGGCTGGCCCGACTTCGAGGCGAGGTACACCGCCGCGGACCCGGCCGGTCCCGAGCTGCGCGCCCTTGTCGCGGCCGCCGTCCCCGACCCCGCCGACCGGCTCGACCTCGAAGCGCTCGACCACCCGCTGGAAGGGGTGCGCTATCCCTCGTACGACGCGCTCCAACAGGGTTTGCGCGACTACATCACCGCCGACGTGGAACGCCGCCACGACCCGGACCACAGTCCGGACCTCGCCGTCTTCCTCGGACTGCTGTCCGCCTACGGGCAGTTGATCCGGCTCGGCGACATCGGCGGCTGGTGGCACGGCTTCTTCAGCCATCTCGCCTCCGGCCCGCCGGGACCCCGGCTCCACCAGCTCCTCGCCCTCTCCCGCGCCGGTGTGGTCCGCTTCCTCGGAGCCGGGACGATCGTCGAGGCCGATGAGCGCCACGGCGTCTTCCGGGCCGGCAGCGCCACCGTGCCCGGGCAGCGGATCGAGGCCCGCGCGCTGGTCGAGGCCCGGCTGCCGGATCCCTCGCTGGAACGCACCCGCAGCCCGCTGCTCCGGAGGCTGTACGAGGACGGGGTCGCCGCCACCGGAACCGGGCTGCTCCGGGTCGACGCCGACGACGGCCGGATCCTGGGGCGCGACGGCCGCCCGCACCCGCGCCGGTTCGCCCTCGGCCCGTTCACCACCGCGCGCGCAGGCGGAGCCTTCACCCGGCCGCGCACCGGCGGCCCGGCCTTCCGGCAGAACGACGCCACCGCCCGAACGGCGCTCGCCTTCCTCCGGAACCTCGCCCGTAGCGGCGTCCCCCGCTGCGCCTGACCGCCGACCCCGCGCAGAACTCCCCGGCCCACCCCCGTAGCCCAAGGACCCCTCATGTCCCACACCAGCGATCCACCCATCGACAAAGCGGCAGGACCACATGTCGCCGCACCCACCACCGGACCCACGGATGTCTTGGTCGAGATCCGGTCCGTCCACAAGCGCTTCGGCAGCCTCGAAGTGCTGCGCGGCATCGACCTGTCCGTGCGCACCGGGGAGGTGACCGTCGTCCTCGGCCCGTCCGGTTCCGGCAAATCCACGCTGCTGCGCACCATCAACCACCTGGAGAAGGTCGACAGCGGCTGGATCGGCGTCGACGGCACCCTGGTCGGCTACCGCAGGAACGGCGACAAGCTGTACGAGCTCCGCGAGCGCGAGGTACTGCGGCAGCGCACCCGGATCGGCTTCGTCTTCCAGAACTTCAACCTCTTCCCGCACCTGACGGTTCTGGAGAACCTCATCGAGGCCCCGGTCGCCGCCCTCGGACGGCCGAAGAACGAGGCCGTGGCCGCCGCGGAGAAGCTCCTCGCCAGGGTCGGGCTGGCCGACAAGGCGGGGGCGTACCCCGAGCAGCTCTCCGGCGGGCAGCAGCAACGGGTCGCCATCGCCCGCGCCCTGGCCCTCGAACCGAAGCTGCTGCTCCTCGACGAGCCGACCTCGGCGCTCGATCCCGAGCTGGTCGGTGAAGTCCTCGACGTCATCAAGGACTTGGCGTTCCAGGGCACCACGATGATCGTCGTCACCCACGAGATCGGTTTCGCCCGCGAGGTCGCCGACACCGTCGTGTTCATGGACGAGGGCCGGATCGTCGAGCAGGGCGCCCCCGGCGACGTACTCGACCGACCGCGGCACGAACGCACCCGCGCCTTCCTCTCGAAGGTTCTGTGAATCCGGTCCCGGCCCGGATTCGGAGCCCGACCCCTCTCCCGCCACCTGTCCCGCCCGCGAAAGAGCGCCCAGAGCCCCAGCGCCGCCAGAGCCCCAGAGCCCCGAGAGGTAACCGCCACCCATGCCTGGAACCGCACCCCTCCACCTGGCCGTCGAGATCGGCGGCCCGCCCCGCTACGACCCCGAGCACTACATCGGCCTCGCCCGGCTCGCCGAGCGCGGCGCCCTCGACTTCGTCACCCTCGGCGACTCGTTCGCCAGGCCCGGGCTCGACGCGCTCGCCGTGCTCGCCCGGATCGCGCCCGCGACCCGCCGGATCGGTCTGGTGCCGACCGTCACCACCACCCACACCGAGCCGTTCCATGTGTCGTCCGCCGTGGCCACCCTGGACTGGGTGAGCCGCGGCCGGGCGGGCTGGAATGTCGATGTATCCACGACCGCGGCCGAGGCCCGGCTCTTCGGCCGGCGTCCGGCGGCGCCCGCCGACGAGCTGTGGCGCGAGGCCGGCGAGGCCGCCGACGTGGGCGCCCGGCTCTGGGACAGCTGGGAGGACGACGCCGAGATCCGGGACGTCGCCACCGGACGCTTCATCGACCGCGACAAGCTGCACTACGTCGACTTCGAGGGCGCGTCCTTCTCGGTCCGGGGCCCGGCCATCGTGCCCCGGCCCCCGCAGGGACACCCGGTCACCGTCGTCGACGGAACCGGCGGCCCGGCGAGGGAGATCGCGGCCCGGCACGCCGATGTCGTCCTCGTCCGGGCCACCGACCCGGACCGGGCCGCCGCGATCCGCACCGATCTGCGCCGACGCGCGACGGCGTACGGACGCGACCCCGGCACGCTCCGGGTCCTGGCCGCGCTCACCGTCGACCTCGGCGACGCCGAGACCGCCCCGGAACCCGGGCTGGAGAGCGGAGCCCCGCTCGCCGCCGGCGGCTCCTACTACCGGGGCGGCCCTGTCGACCTCGCCGACCTGATCACCCGATGGCACCGCGGCGCAGCGGTGGACGGTTTCCACCTCACGCCCATCACCCCCGGGCGCGACCTCGAACGGATGGTCAACGGAACCGTGGCCCTGCTCCAGCACCGCAGTCTGTTCCGCACCTTCTACCCGGGCGGCACCCTGCGCGAGCACCTGGGACTGGCCCGCCCCGCCAACCGGTACGCCCTCGAAGGGGGACACGCATGAGCACCGCACCGAGGCAGATGCATCTCGCCGCCCACTTCCCGGGTGTGAACAACACGACCGTCTGGGCGGACCCCCGTTCCAGGAGCCAGATCGACTTCTCCTCCTTCGAACACCTCGCCCGCACCGCGGAACGCGGCCTGTTCGACTTCTTCTTCCTCGCCGAGGGGCTGCGGCTGCGCGAACACAACGGCCGGATCCACGACCTGGACGTGGTCGGCCGCCCCGAATCCCTCACGGTGCTGGCCGCGCTGGCGACCGTCACCGAACGGCTCGGCCTCGCCGCCACCGTCAACGCCACCTTCAACGAGCCGTACGAACTGGCCCGCCGCCTCGCCACCCTCGACCACCTCAGCGACGGCCGGGCCGCGTGGAACGTCGTCACCTCCTCGGACGCCTTCACCGGGGAGAACTTCCGGCGCGGCGGCTATCTCGACCGGGCCGACCGGTACACCAGGGCCGCCGAGTTCGTCGCCACCGCCCGCGAACTGTGGGACACCTGGACGCCCGACGGCACCCCGCGTCCGTTCGCGCACCACGGGCAGCACTTCGCCATCGAGGGGGAGTTCACCGTCCCGCGCTCCCCGCAGGGCCATCCGGTCGTCATCCAGGCCGGGGACTCCCCGGAGGGTCGCGAGTTCGCCGCCTCCGCCGCCGACGTCGTCTTCACCCGGCACGGCACCCTGGAGGCGGGCCGTACGTTCTACGCCGACGTCAAGGCGCGGCTGGCGAAGTACGGCCGGGGACCCGACGAGCTGAAGATCATGCCCGGGGTCACCTTCGTACTCGGCGACACCGATGCCGAGGCCCAGGAGAGGGCGGCCGAGATCCGGCTCCAGCAGGTCTCCCCGCAGAACGCGCTGCTGGCCCTGGAACAGGTCTGGGGTCGTGACCTGTCCTCCTACGACCCCGACGGTCCGCTCCCCGGGATCGACCCGGACCCCGGATCCTCGCTGGTCCAGGGCCGGGTCAGGCACGGCGACCCCCTCGCGGTCGCGGCCCGTTGGCGTGCGGTGTCCGAGGAGAAGGGCCTGTCCATCCGGCAGACCGTCATCGAGACGACCGGGCGGCAGTCCTTCATCGGCAGCCCGCGGACGGTCGCGGCGCAGCTGGCGGAGTTCGTGGCCGCCGACGCCGCCGACGGCTTCATCGTCGTACCGCATCTCACCCCCGGCGGCCTGGACGACTTCGTCGACCGGGTCGTCCCGCTCCTCCAGGAGCGCGGTGTGTTCCGCTCCGCGTACACCGGTCCCACGCTGCGGTCGCATCTCGGGCTCGCCGAGCCGGTATGGAAGGCTTGAGCGCATGAGTACGGACGCACAGCAGCCACCCGGTTCCGAGCAGGCGGCGCAGGACTGGAAACACTGGCACGAGGCGCGCACCGCCACGGTTGCCGCACCGTACGGACCGCTCTCCCTCACCGGTACCCACTGGCTCTCCGACTACCCGGACGGTCACATTCCGGGAGTTCCCGGGCAGTGGCGGGAGGACGGCGGGGAACTGGTGCTCAGCGCCGCCGCCGCAGACGGCCTGACCGTCGACGGCACGCCCTTCGCCGGCCAGGTCCGCCTCAGCGCCGACCGCGGCCCGATCGACGCCTCCCGCGTCGCGCACGGCGAGCGGCGGCTGGTCGTGCTGAGCCGCGAAGGGCTCTGGGCGGTACGGGACTTCGACCCGGACTCCGCCGCGCGGCGCGCCTTCCGGGCCATCGAGGTCACCCCGTACGAAGCCCGCTGGGCGCTGTCGGGCACCTTCCGCCCGTACGACACCGCCCGTACGATCCGGGTCGAGAACGCCGACGGGGTCGAGCGGGGCCTCGGCCTCGGCGGTGAGATCGCGTTCGAGGTCGGCGGTACGCGGTACACGCTGCAGGTCGCGGTGGAGCCCGACGGTTCGCTCTGGGCGGTCTTCGCAGATGCCACCAGCGGGAACAGCAGCTACCGCTTCCGGTTCCTGCGGCCCGCGGCCCCGGCCGAGGACGGCAGTGTGACGGTCGACCTCAACCGCGCGCTGCTGCCGCCCTGCGCCTTCGCGGACCACTTCATCTGCCCCTTCCCGCCGCCCGGCAACACCCTCCCCATCGCAGTCGAGGCGGGCGAGCGAAACCGTATCGACGGCTGACGCACCGCCATTTCGCCCCGGACAACGGCCCCGGCAGCCCATGTGCTGCCG
>NZ_JBHVFF010000150.1:0-20789 GCF_042801895.1 Streptomyces sp. NPDC057543
CCTGAAGACCGTGCAGGGCGGCTGCATCGTGCTGCTGCTCCCCGGCATCGACGCCTCCGCCGCCGCCAAGGCCGTCGCCGCCGAGCTGTCCCCGCTGCTCGGCCACCCCGTCTCCGTCGCCGCCGCCGGCCGCCCGCTCCCGCCCGGAGGAGCGAAGCGACGACGGGTGCTTGATGAAGTAGAGAAACTCTTACCGCGCTCGCACAGTGACGGCCTTCAAGAGCGCTGCGGTTGCAGCGGCTTCACTACGTCTGACCTGCACCTATGCCCTATAGCGGGCCTATGTGGCGGCGTCTGGCCCACGCATGGCCCACAGAGCCCCCTAATTCGCCGGTACGAGGCGGCTCGTGAACCCTTCGGAACACAGACGCTCGTAGGCCGCGGCAACGGAGTCCGGTACCTCTTGCCTGATCATGAACCCTTGCTCCGGGTAGATGAGCAGGCGCTGCTGGGCCCCCACGAGCATGTCCAACACGAGACGCGGGTCCTTCATGGAGTCGACGTACTCCGAGAGCGTCATGGGTGCCGACGCACTGACGATCTCGACTCCCGGCCAGAGCTTGCGGGCTGTTGCGTAGGCCCGTCGCTCCTCGTACGGCTTGCTCACGAGCAGTACGGATGACACGTCAATGCCTCGCTCTGCGAGTAGTTCGCGTGCGAATTTGATGTTTTCGCCCGTGTTCCGCGCTTTCGGCTCCACGAGGATCGCTGATGTGGGAACGCCCAGTTCCAGTGCCCGCTCCCGATAGTGCTCGGCTTCCCCCCGGGGCATCCGGTCGCGTGTCGTCCGGCTGGTCGCCCCCGTGAAGACGATCAGCGGGAACATGCCGCGCTGGTAGAGGTTCACGGTCACATCAGCAACCCCCAAGTCATGACTGCCGAGACCGATACCGACCGAGCAGGGCCGCGGTTCGTGGTGCATCTGCTGGAAATCCCAGAGCCGCTGAGCATCAGTCCACGTCTGCGCGGAGATCACTGAGTCGTCCCTTCCGCCGAGTCGGGAAGGCCGGTTCCCTTCGGCCAGGACGCCCGGGGCGTCCGCGTGAACATCCCGGTGATGTGGCAGTCGATGTTCTTCGGCGGCCTGCCGCGCCGGGGCAAGACGTTCTCCCAGCGCTTGCTCACCGCCGCTGGTCTCCTGGACGCGTACGTGCGGCACTATGTCGCGGACGGGAAGGGCGGCGCGGACTGGATGCCCATGAAGGCCGTCGCGCACCGGCTTGTCATGGGTGCCGAGGACGACGCGATCGAAGCGTTGAAGGCCATGCTCGCGGAACTCCTCACCGAGATGGAACGCCGGTTCGCCCTGCTGAGGGACCTGCCCACCTCGGTCTGCCCCGAGGGCAAGCTCACCCCGGACATCGTCGCCAAGTACAACCTGCCGGTCATCTTCGTCACCATCGACGAACTGCAGGAGTACTTCACCGCGATGGAGAAGGAGGACCGCGAGCAGGTCATCAACGACCTGTGCCGCATCGCCCGACGCGGACCGGCCGCCGGATTCATCAGCAACTTCGCCTCCCAGCGCCCCGACGCCGACAGCGTGCCGACCAAGCTGCGGGAGATCATCACCATCCGCTACTCGACCCAGGTCGTCGACCGGGCCAGCAGCGACATGGTCCTCGGCAAGGGCAAGGCCGCCCAGGGCGCCGACGCCTCGGTCCTGTCCGAAGAGCACAAGGGCGTCGGTGTGCTGGTCACCGGTCCCGCGTCGTATGTGACGGTGCGGGCGGACTACCTCGACGGCCCGACGTTCGCCGGACTGTGCCGCAAGGGCCGCGTCCTGCGCGAGCAGGCCGGGCAGCTCACCGGGGAAGCCGCGGGCGATGTCACCGCCGCCGCCGACGCGGCCGGCGTCACCGTCTCCGCGATCGTCTCCGACGCCCTTGAGGTCATGCGGCACTCCCCGCGCATGTTCACCACCGACCTGCTCAACGGCCTCGTGAACCTGGACGAGGACGTGTACGGCGACTTCAACGCCGAACAGCTCGCCGCCGAGCTGGAGGCCGCCGGGGTCAAGCGGACCAGCAAGCAGGTCAAGATCAACGGCTCCAACGCCGCCGGATACCAGCGCCGCGACATCGAGGCCGCCGTGCCCGCCGAGATCCTCCTCAGCACCGGCAGGTAAAGGGGGACCTCACTACCCCGCCCCCACCGAACACCCCTCCAACCGCCCGTCCCACAGCCTCCGTGAAGGGCTGCGGAGTAGAGGGGGCCCTTTACCCCGGTAGAGGGGGAGGTAAGGGCCCCTGACCTGCAAGGTAAGGCCGGTAAAGGGGGGTGTCCACCACCCGCCCGCACCCCTCCACAGCCCCGTTTCCCCACCCGAGAGGAACACCCGCGTGAGCAACACCGCCACCGACCACGACACGGCCGAGGAACCCGAGTACCTCGACTGCGAACTCTGCGACCCCGCCGACGACACCGAGCCCTACCCGTACCCGCACTGCTGCGGATGCGGCGCGAACGGCAGCGCCGAGTTTTCCGACTGCACCTGCGAGTAGCTACGCCAAGGGCGGCCCCCTCTCACGCCAATGAACCGGGGCCGCCCTTGTCCAGCCGCTCTCTCACGAGAACTGGAGACACCCAGCATGACCCAACCCACCCCCATCCGGCGAGACAGCCTGGATCTCGCGGTAGCAGGCGTTCCCGTCCTGCCCCTCCGCGCGGGCAAGCTCCCCTTCGGCAACTGTCCTACCTGCGCGGGGAACGCGTGCGGCGGGCGCCCGAACATGAAGGTCGCGGGCCCCTGCCAGTGCCTGCGACCGTGCCATGGCTGGGCTGCCGCCACCACCGACCCCGCAGTGCTCCAGTCCCCGGCATGGGCCGAGGCGTGGCGGCAGGCCCACGCGGTTGCCTACCACCCCGGCGGCGCCCGGCTCACCGTCGTCGACCTGGACGACGCCGACGCGGTCACCTGGGCCCGCGAGTCGCTTCCCGCTACCCGGACCGTGCCCACCACTCGTGGGGAGCACTGGATCTACCGGGGTGCGATGCAGTCCGCGAACGCTGTGCGGCCCAGTGTCGACATCAAGTCGCTCATGTCCTACGCCCGGTGGCTCGGCCCCGGCACCGGCACCATGACCGACCTGCCGGACGTCGTGCGCGCGCTGGCCGTGAAGGAGCCGTCCACGGCCCGGCCCGCACCGCTCGCCGTCACGGCGCCCGCACCTACCGGGAGCGGGGAGTGTCGTCATCGCATGCCCGCCTATCTGGAGCGCGGCATCGCCATGGCCGAGCAGCGCATCACCGAGGCCCGCAGCGCGGTTCACACGACCGTCTACCGGACGTTCCTCGCCGTGCTGTCCGCTCACGGCCGGTGCGGCTGCCTGAGCGACGCCCACGTTGAGCGGCTGTTCACCGCCGCTCAGGCCAAGGGCGAATCGCCCCGGCACTGCACCGACGCGTGGACCAACGCCCGTATCGCACTGGGGATGTGAGCCATGTCCGAGGACGAGAAGACCCCGGCCCGTGAGGTCATCACCGAGTACGCGCAGGCGCACTTCCGGTACTTCCGCACCACCGAGGGCACCGTCTACGCCCAGCGGATCGGCCACCCCGTGGCCCGCCCGATCCGCTCGCAAGGAACGACGGGCAGCCACCGGCAGGAACTCATGGTCGACCTCTTCAACGACGGGGTCGGCGTCTTCAACGGGACCTCGCTCAAGGAGGCACTGGACTTGATCGAAGCACTCGCACTGAGCCAGGACGTTCAGCCCACACACATCCGTGTCGCCCCCGGGTTCGACGGGGCGACGTGGCTGGACCTGGGCCGCGACGACGGACAGTCCGTCCGCATCCACCCCACCGGCTGGGACATTCGCGTCCCCGACCCGCGCGAGGTGTGCTGGCGGCGCACCCAGCTCACCGGGGAACTCCCCATGCCTGCCCGCGACACCGACAGCAAGGGCATCGATCAGCTGTTGCGGCTGACGAACTTCGCCACCGCCGAAACCGAGAGCCTGGCCCTGGCCTGGCTAATCGGCTGCCTCGGCCCGTCCGTGCCCGTCCCCGCCCCCTTCCTCACCGGCCCCCAGGGCGCGGGCAAGTCGACGGCGGGCCGGATGCTGGTGAGGATCATCGAGGGCATGACCGGTGACCTGCGCCGGGCCCCGAAGGACGAGGAGAACCTGATCACGGCCGTCGCCGCCGGATGGGTCACCGCCCTCGACAACCTGAGCCACCTGGCCCCGGACCTGTCCGACCTAATGTGCTGCATCGTCACCGGGGCCGAGAGCATCAAGCGCGCGCTGTTCAGCGACGGCGATGTCGTCCGCTCCCGCTACCGCCGCCCGCTGCTGCTGACCGGCATCGACGTCGGCGTCATCCGCCCCGACCTCGCCGAACGACTGCTGCCCCTGCGTCTGGAGCGCCCCACGGTGCGGCGGACCGAGGCCGAGCTGTGGGCGGAGTTCGAGGAGGCCCTGCCCGTCATCCTCGGGTCACTACTCGACCTCACAGTCTCGGTCCGCGCGGCCGAGGCGGAGACCCCCACGGACCTGCGGATGGCGGACTTCGCGCACCTGTGCGCGCAGCTCGACGCCGCGATGAGTTTCCAGACGCTCAACGCCTACCGGACCAGCCTGGACGACCTCAACGACGACGTCATCGAAGGCGACCTGCTCGCGCAGACCGTCCTCAAGCACGCCGCCACCCTCGACCCGGGCGCAGAGCAGCGCATGACGTCCTCGGAGTGGCTGCTCAGCCTCACCGGCCTCTACAGCGGCGACGACTGCCGCCCCCTGCCCAAAGGGTGGCCCACCACCGGCAAAGTCCTCTCCGACCGCCTCAAACGCCTTCAGCCCACCCTCGCCGCGCGAGGGGTCCTCATCGACTGGGGCCGCACCAGAGAGGGGCGCTACGTCGAAATGACCCGCCGTCCGGTCCCGTCGCCGCACGAGCAGCCACCGCTGCTCTGACCGGCGCGGCCGACAAGCAAGAGGAGCACGCCCCCCGGGCCACGGCGCGGCGTGCTCCTCTTGTAGTTCGGCGGCTTGCCGCCCAAAGGACGCGCCGCCTCGCGGCTCCGCATTCACGCCTTTCAGCGGCGGCACCACAACAGAAACCACCCCCTTCTTTTTTCTTAAGAAAGGAAGCTCTGCGTCACAGCGTCACCGGACGGCCAGAATCAGCCCCTGACCTGCCGTAACAGCCGTGACGCAGAGCCCTTTCGGCTGCGTCATCCTGCGTCACCTGCGTCACAGCCCGCGTCACCGTGACGGACGCCTGCGTCACAGATGACGCACTCCGACACCTCTGCGTCACCACAAAACCCCAGCTCAGGAGGCATACGTGACGCTGGTGACGCCGTGACGCAGAGATCCGCGCCTTGGACAGACACGCGCCCGCTCCCGATGTTCCGCCCTTGGAGGCCGCAGTGAGTTCTGCCCTGCCCACCACTCACCGAGCACTCACTGTCCCGGAAGTTATGGACGCGCTCGCCCTCAGCCGCTTCAAGGTCTACGACCTCATCCGCTCGCGTCAGCTCAAGAGCATCAAGATCGGTCGATGCCGCAGGGTGCCCGCTGACGCTCTCCGATCCTTTATCGATCACCAGTTGGAGGAAGCTGCCTGATGGCACGCAAGAGGAACCCGAACGGCGCCGGCAGCATCTGGCAGCGCAAAGACGGGCGATACGAAGCCCGGGTGTACGTCCCTCAGCCCGACGGCACCCGCAAGCGCAAGACCGTCTACGGCGGCACGTGGGAGGAGTGCGACACCAAGCGTCAGGAGCTGGTGCGCCGTGACCGTCAGGGCATCCCGACTCCGACCCGGTCCGCCAAGCTCTCGGAATGGCTGCCGTACTGGCTGGAGCACTACATCGAGCCGCGCCGCAAGCTCAGCACCTACGACAAGTACGAGGCACACGTGCGGCTCTACTTGCTCCCCATGCTGGGCACCAAACGGCTGGAGTCGCTGAGCGTCGCCGACGTGCGCCGGTTCATCACCCGGGTGCAGACCGCCCAGACGGCCGCGACGGCGAAGGAAGCGCACCGGGTGCTGCGGACCGCGCTCACGGCTGCGGTCCGAGAGGAGCTGATCGCCCGGAACGTTGCATCACTGGTCGAGCCGCCGCGCGTGAAACAGCGCGAGATCAACCCGTGGTCCCTGAAAGAGACCCTGTCTTTCCTTGAGGCTGCGCGCCGAGACCCGCTGTACGCCGCGTTCATGCTGGCCATCTGCATGGGTCTCCGGCGCGGTGAACTGGTGGGCCTGCGCTGGTCCGACGTGGACCTGGACAACCGGGTGCTGCACGTCCGCCACCAGACCCAGCGCCGCCGGGGCACGCTCTACGACGACGACCCCAAGAGCCGTCGCCGCAGGGTCGTCCCGATGCCCGCCCTGTGCGTCGCACCGCTGCGCTGGCACCGGCTGAGGCAGCGGGAGACGTTCGCCGATACGGGCGTCGTCTGGTCCGAGGGCGGCTACATCTTCGCCACGAGAAACGGCCGGCCGGTGGAGCCGCGGAACGTCTACCGCTCGTTCACGCGGGTCGCTGCCGGTGCCGGTCTGCGGGTGGTCCGGCTGCACGACGCGCGGCACGGCTGCGCCACGCTGCTGACGGCGGCCGGCGTCGCGCCGAGGGTCATCATGGAGATCCTCGGCCACAGCCAGATCAGCATCACGATGGACGTCTACACCCACGTCGTCCACGACACCCAGCGGGAGGCGATCAGCCACATGGACCGCCTGCTCAAGCGCCGTCTGCCAGCCACCTGAGCTTGGTCTATAGCCTCTGCCCGTGGTCAGCTCCTTGGCTGACCACGGGCTCAATGAGGGAACACGAGCGCCTGACCGTGTCGTTGGTTCTCTGGGAGAGGAGTGCCGGTGAAGACACGTCAGAAGGACCGCGATGCCCCCGAACCACAAGCACCGTGGAATGAAGTCAGGTCACGGCTATGGATTGGCGGACACTTCTGGGCCGACCCCGACGGTGCTGTGCGGACCGCCGTCGTTGACGCTCAATTCGACCTGGTCATCAGCCTATTCACTCGAACAGGCCACGGACCGAACCCTGGAGTCGAGCATCTGATCAGCGAGATCCCCGACAACCCGCTCACAGCCGAGCAGCTCCACTCGGTCCAACGGCTGGCCGTCACCGCCGCAGAGGCCGTACGGAACGACCGCACCGTTCTCGTGCGCTGCCACTCCGGCTACAACCGCTCCGCCCTCGTCGTCGCACAGACCCTGATCGAGCTTGGCCAGGACGCCAACACCGCCATCGACCTCATCCGACAGCGACGATCATCCTGGGCCCTGAACAACCAGACCTTCGAGCGGTACCTCACCACCGGACTCGACATCGCCTACCTCCTGGCTGGACTCGAAACCCCCACCTGACCAGCAGCACTGCCTGTCGTTACTCGCGGTTGGCGTGGGTCTCGTCGCGCTGGGGCACGTCATGAAGCCCACGTGATAACTCCACGTGTCGGCGCTGAGACGCGACTGCCGTCAACTGGTGCCGTCAAAAGGCCCCGGACCATGATCGGTCCGGGGCCTTTTGGCTGGTGCCCCCGGCAGGATTCGAACCTGCGACACCCGCTTTAGGAGAGCGGTGCTCTATCCCCTGAGCTACGAAGGCGGGGGCTTGTAGAGAGCCTCGGGGAAAACCCAGCGAGTGGATCTCCGGCGAGGCGTACAAGCCCACTGGTCAGACGGGGTGCGGTGCTCTCTGCGATCTTGCTTGGGCAGACAGTGGGACGTACCGACGACCGACCAGGGACAGCGTAGCGGATCCGTGCCTGTGAGGGGCTTCCGTATCGGGGTAGCTCGGTGAAAGCGGTTGCCGCATGCCTCTGACCTGCTGCTTGCGTGTGCCGGGGTTGATGGTCGAGGGGGGGCGGAGTGTGGTGCGGGAAGGTGAATTTTCCGTTCCGTGCCGTGCGTGAGTCCTTGAGAGGATGCGGGCGTGATCTTGAGAGGCTTGACGTGTCTGCGGGCGTCCTTGCGAGGAGCGGGAGTCGTCGGGTAGTAGACGATTCCCCAGCTGGTGATCTGTGTGATGCACAGGGCCGGGAGTACTGCGCGGGGCCGCGACCGGTCCGCTGTTCCGGTCGCGGCCCTGTGGGCGTCGAGCTCGGTCACGGGCAGCAGCCACCGGCCTCGACCGGTGCGCCTGGGCCTGCTTCGGTGATGGCCGTGTCCGCGCAGCAGGTGCTGCCGTGCTGCTTGGCCATGGAGTCGGCGTCGGCCTTGACGACGTACACCTCCCACGGTTCCTGGCCGGGGCCGTTGACCCAGACCTTGTCCTGGAGGGCGTAGCAGCAGGTGGTGTCGTTCTCGACGTCGGTTGCCAGTCCCTGGGCCGCGAGGCGGGTGGTGGCGGCGTGGACGGCTTCGGTGGTGTCGACTTCGACGCCGAGGTGGTCCATGCGCGTGTCCTCGTCCGGCGTGCCTTGGATGAGGATGAGTTTGAGCGGGGGGTCGGCGATGGCGAAGTTGGCGTAACCGGCGCGCAGTTTGGCCGGCTCGGTGCCGAAGAGCTTGCTGTAGAAGGCGATCGAGGCGGGAAGGTCGGGGACGCGCAGGGCGAGCTGTACTCGGGACATGACGATCCTCCTGACACAGAGGGGAAGCGCCCCGGCCGTCGGGGGGCCGGGGCGCTGGGATCAGGTCAGCAGCAGCTGCCGGACGACGACGATTCCTCGGTGGCTGCGACCGGCAGAGCGGTTCCGGCGCCGATCTGTACGAGAGCGGGTGCCGGAGTGGTGCAACATCCTGTGCTGTCGGTCTGGTCGGCTGCCGGGTCGTCGAAGATGCCGGAGCCGCCGCACACTCCGGTTTCGGGGAGGGTGAGTTCGACCTTGTCGGCGGATGTCAGGTCGCCGGCGATCGCGGCGGCGATGGAACGGACCTGCTCGTAGCCGGTCCTCGCGAGGAAGGTCGGGGCGCGGCCGTAGGACTTCATGCCGACCAGGTAGATGCCGGAGTCGGGGTGGGAGAGCTCGCGGTGGCCGTGGGGGTAGACGGTGCCGCAGGAGTGCTGGTTGGGGTCGATGAGCGGGGCCAGCTCGGTGGGAGCCTCGAGGCGCTCGTCGAGGCCGAGGCGGATCTCGGAGAGAAAGGACAGGTCGGGGCGGAAGCCGGTCAGCACGATCACCTCGTCCACCGGGGCCAGGCGGCGTCCGTCCTCGCCGACCAGGATCAGACGGCCGTCCTCGTCACGCTCGATGGCCTCGGTGCGGAAGCCGGTGACCGCGTCGGCGTGGCCGTTGTCGACGGCGGCCTTCGCGGCCAGGCCGAGGGCGCCGCGGGCGGGGAGCTGGTCGGCGGTGCCGCCGCCGAAGGTGGAGCCGCTGATGCCGCGGCGCAGGATCCACACCGCGTGCGTACCGGGCTCGTCCTTCGCGACATCGGCGAGCATGGCCAGGGCGGTGAACGCGGAGGCGCCGGAGCCGATGACGGCGGTCCGCTTGCCGGCGTAACGGGCGCGGACGGCGGGGTCCTTGAGGTCGGGGACACGGTAGGTGATGCGGTCGGCCGCCATCTTCTCGCCGAGGGCGGGAAGACCGCTGGCCCCGGCCGGACTCGGGGTGGTCCAGGTGCCGGAGGCGTCGATGACCGCGCGGGCGAAGACACGCTCCTCACCGCCGTCGGCAGTGGTGAAGTGGACGACGAAGGGCTGGGCTTCGCGGTCGGCGTCGACGATACGGTCGCGGCCGGCGCGTGAGACACCGGTGACGGTGGCGCCCAAGCGGACGCGCTCGCCCAGGACATCGGCCAGCGGCTGGAGGTACTCCTCGGCCCAGTCACCGCCGGACGGGTAGGTGGCAGCGTCGGGCTCGGTCCAGCCGGTCGGCGCCAGGAGCTTCTCGGCTGCTGGGTCGGTGACCTCACCCCAGGTGGAGAACAGTCGCACATGCGACCAGTCACGTACCGCGGAAGCGGCGACCGGACCGGCTTCCAGGACCAGCGGGGTGATGCCGCGCTCGACCAGGTGGGCGGCGGCGGCCAGCCCGGCGGGGCCGGCGCCGATGACGACAACCGGAAGGTCTGCAGTGGTGGTCATGACGGTGATGTCCTCCGAGATGGGCGGCCGGTCCGACCGCTGTTTCGATTGCTGTCGATGTCTGGAGCTTGCCACTGCGTATCGATGAGTGTCAACATAGACGTATGTCGAAGTCAGAGGTTGTGGAGCTGCCGGTCCTGGACGCCGGGACCGTGGTGCCGTGCTGCCCGCCGATCACGGCCGGGGAGCTGTCGCAGGATGACGCGGTGAAGATGGCCGTGATGTTCAAGGCGCTGTCGGACCCGGTGCGGTTGCGCCTGTTCTCCAAGGTCGCCTCGCATGCGGGCGGCGAGGCGTGTGTGTGCGACATCTCCGACGTCGGCGTCTCTCAGCCGACCGTCTCCCACCATCTGAAGAAGCTGCGCGAGGCCGGGCTCCTGACCTCCGAGCGGCGCGGTACCTGGGTCTACTACCGAGTCGCCCCGCCCGTCGTGGCGGCCATGTCCGCCATGCTCGACCTGCGCTCCTGACCAACGGTCAACGACCCGCGCCCGCGGGTCAGCCGGTGCAGTCGGGTGGGCGGCAGCGCACCAGGTACGCCTGGAGCGCGGAGACGCGCTCGGCCATGGTGGCGCCGTCGGCCCGGCAGAAGACCTGCGGCTGACGCGGTCGTGCTTGCCACCGGATACCGCACGCGGTGATGCTCCGCCTCGCTCTGCGCGACCGTGACCTGCGCGAGGTGCTCGGCCAGCTCGTGCGCCTGGTCGTGGCCGGCCCCGGCTCGGCGGCCGGGAAGTATCCCGGCGGCAACACCGGCCGCACACGCGTGGGGCCGACCACTCCCATGCCCATCCCCGACGACCTCGCCGCACTGCTGCGCGGGGCCGGGGTCACCTTGGAGCCGTGAGGGTTCATTGCCTGCTGTTGCTGGAGGCAGGCAGGCTGGTGAGCCTCGGATGATGGCCTTCGGGAGGAGGGACAGAGCGCCGGCCCTGGCCACATGACAGCCGCATGGAGCCGGCGTCCGAGCCCACGCCGCGCGGACTGGCAACCTTTCCGGGACCGGGCCTGCATGCCCTCCAGGGGTGCCGCAGACGCTCAGCGACGCGCCTCTCGCGGCGCTCTTGTACGTACTGGCCGGCCCGGGAACGCCGATGCTCGCTTGCCGCTCCCGGCCCTGGCCGCCCCGGACATTCGAACTCGTAGGCTGTAGAAGGACGGCAGTACAGGGGAGATCATCTGAAGCGGAGTCACCCCTGCGGAACGCGCCGACGGTCGGCGCACCGTGGTGGGCGCACGGCCCGCACGACGGCTGTCGGCGTATTACTGATGCAACAACCGCTTCCGGGGGGAACGAATGACGCGGCTGAGACTGTCCCTGTACGTCGGGGGGCTGCTTCTCGTACTGGTTGCCGGCGGGCTGGCCTGGACCGTCTGGTCCAAGGACGGTGACGGCGAAGACCTCGGAGACCGGTGCCAGGGCTCCCTCGCGGTGGAGGAGGCGCGGCAGTTCTTCGACGGCGCCAGGCTGAAGGCGCGCGGTCACACCGCCGACTGGGGCGGGTACGACGCCCAGTGGTGCTCGGTCTGGGCCGAGGGCGATGGCGGCGGGCCGGTCCTCAAGCTCCGGGTATGGCCACGGGCGGCCTACCGGGCGAGCGGGTCTGCCGCGGAAGCGTCGGCGACGCCGATCGGTCACGGTTGGACCGGGTCCTTCGTGAGCGGGTATTCGCCGGGAGCCGCTGTGCTGGTCGACTGCAAGACGATGGCGGGCGCCGGTCTGCTCGTCACGGCCGAGACGAGCGAGAAGTCGGAGGATCTCTCCGCCCGGCAGCTGCTCCAAGTGGCGCGGGTCGCGACGGAGTCGGCGCGCCGTGCGGCCGGCCGCGCCGAGTGCGAGGGCGCGCTCGGCGAACGTCCGGGGGCTGTGGACCGCGCGAAGTGGACGACGCGGCCCGTCGGCCGGGCGACGGGCACGTGCGGCGGTGTGGTGACCGGGCGTGAAGCTGCTCGGCTGCGCGTCACCGACGCCACCGAGAAGCCTGCGGGACGTGCGCTGACGGAACAATGCGAGATGAGCCGGGGCGAGTTGGGCCTGTTCAGTATGACCGGCTACTACGGGCCGTCGGCGGAGGAGGAGATGTATCTCGACGGCAAGTACCCGGGCACGGTGAAGGGTGCCTACACGCGCACCCTCGAATGCGGGGGCGCCATCGGGACCGCCTACTTCAAGCTCGTGCGCGCCAAGGGCAAGGCGGCGGACGGCGCCGTCGGAACGGATGCAACGAGTGACCCCGCGGCGCTGAAGCGGATTCTGGAGTCGTACGCCACCGTGTCGGGCAAGCGGCACGGCTGCCCCGCCCCCTGACTTCTCGGCCCACGGCCCTCCCGGCGTACAGACGCAGGAACGAATTCGAGCCGTGGCCACGAGGTGCGACAAGCGCGCCTGCGACTTCCACGGCCTCGTCGCTGTCGCCGAGATCCGGCTTCGGCTCCGGCTTCGGCTTCGGCTCCGGCTTCGGCTTCGACTTCGGCTTCGGCTTCGGCTCCGGCTTCGGCTTCGGCTCCGGCTTCGGCTTCGACTTCGGCTCCGGCTCCGTTCGTGAGCTGCAGAGCTGCCGGATACGTTGCAGAGGCACGGATGGACCATCGCGTCCGAATTCCGCCAGCGGGTCACGGGCGAGCCGCCGACGCTGGACCCATGACCACGTACACGCCCCTCCCCATCCCGCCCGCCGCACTCGAAGAACTCCGCCACGTCGATGACGTCGGACAGCCACTACGGCCGTACACCGCACGCGAGGACGGTGTCCCCCTCGACTGCGTAGGCAGTCCGCTGCGGTGCTGCCTGCGGGCCATCGAGCCCGGCGAACGCGTCGCCCTCGTCTCCTACGCACCGCTGCGCCGGTGGGCGATGGCGGCCGGGGCCGAGCCCGGGGCCTACGACGAGGCGGGGCCGGTATTCATCCACGCCGATGAATGTGGAGCCCCACGGGGCGTCCGGGGCTATCCCTTCGCCCGTCCCGGGGCGCTGCGCACCATCCGCCGCTACAACGCCGAAGGACACATCGTCGGAGGGCGTTTCTTCGAGATCCCCGACAACGCCGAGGCCGGGTTCGACCGGGCCTTCGAGGAAGCGTTCGCCGAGCCGGAGGTGGCACTGGTACACGTGCGGGCGCTGGAGTACGGCTGCTTCCAGTTCGAGGTGCGGCGACCGTAGACCGCGTCCGGCGGATCGGGCTGTCCTTTTGCCGCCGTCGCGGGTTCGGCGTCCGCTGTCCGTTATCTCGTCGCACAGTCCGGGCGAACGCCGACAGGCTCCGATCCGCGGTCGGGACCGGGCCGGACGGCTCCCTTGACGGGGAATGGGCGCGGGCATACCGTCGCGAAGAGTACTGAGCAAGCGCTTAGAGAGGTCGTCCGTGCCACATATCGAAGCCGCGCTCACCGCCCCAGGAGCCCCGTTCGCCGTGGTGCGGGTGGAGGACGGGGCGCACGCGGGGTCGCTCGTGTACGCGGACGGGCCCAGGACGCTCCGAGAGTTCGTGGAGACCACCTGGGCCTTCGGGGACCGGCCGTTCCTGATCGCGGAGGAGCGCCGCTACTCGTACGCCGAGCTCTTCGCCGCCGCGTCCGCGCTGGCGTGCCGGATGACCGGGACGTACGGGCTCCGCCGGGGCGACCGGGCCGTCATCGCGATGCGCAACCACCCGGAGTGGCAGATCGCCTTCTGGGCCGCGCAGCTGGCCGGTCTGGTCGCCGTGCCGCTCAATGCCTGGTGGACGCAGGACGAGTTCGCGTACGCGCTGGACGACTCCGGGCCGCGGGTGCTCCTGGTGGACGGCGAGCGGCTGCCGCGGGTCGCCGGCTGGGCGGCGGAGAACGGCGCGCGCGTCGTCGTCTGCCACGCGGAGGGCGCGGTTCCGGACGGCGTCGAGCGGTACGAGGACCTGCCCGGGCCCGATCCGCTCGCCGCGCCCCCCGAGGTCGAGATCCGGCCCGAGGACGACGCGACGATCATCTACACCTCCGGCACCACCGGTCGGCCCAAGGGCGCCGTCGCCACCCATCTCGCCCAGGTGGGGGCCGTACTCAACCCGCGCTACCACGCGGCCGCCTCCGCGCTCGGGCGCGGGATCATCCCGGGGCAGGGGCCCGCCCCCGTGACGCTGCTGACGTTCCCGTTCTTCCATGTCGCCGCGTTCACCGGCTTCTACGCGGCGATGGCGGCGGGCGGGACCCTCGTCCTGATGCGGAAGTGGGGCGCGGAGGAGGCGCTGCGGCTGATCCGTGAGCACGGCGTCACGCACTACGCGGGTGTCCCGACGACCGCGCTCCAACTGCTCGCCGCGGCCGAGCGGACGGGCGACGGCCTGGAGAGCCTCCAGATGCTGAACACCGGTGGGGCCGCCGCCCCGCCCGATCTGGTCGCGCGGCTGACCGCCCGCCACGGAGACCGGATCGAGCCGCGCAACGGCTACGGCCTGACCGAGACCAGCGGGGGTGTCCTGGCGAACTTCGGCACCGAGTACCGGCTCCACCCGGGCAGCGTCGGCCGCCCGACGCCCACCACCGAGGTGCGCATCGCCGGTCCCGCGGGCGAGGCGCTGCCCGAGGGCGAGGTCGGTGAGCTGTGGCTGCGCGGCCAGTCCCTGGTCCGCGGCTACTGGCGGGACGAGGCGGCGACCGCTCGGGCGTTCACCGCCGGCTGGTTCCGGACCGGCGATCTCGCGGTGGTGCGTGAGGGGCGGGTCGAGGTGGTCGACCGGATCAAGGACATGGTGATCCGCGGCGGCGAGAACGTGTACTGCGTGGAGGTCGAGGCGGTCCTGCACGACCATCCGGACGTGGAGGACGCCGCAGTGCTGGGGGTGGCGCATCCGGTCCTGGGCGAGGAGGTCGCGGCCGTCGTCCGGCTGCGGGCCGGTGCGACCGTCACGGCCGAGGAGCTGCGGGCGCACGTCGGGCGGAGCCTGGCCGCGTTCAAGGTCCCGGCCCATGTGCTCGTACGCGAGGAACCGCTGCCCCGGAATCCGACCGGGAAGATCCTCAAGCGGGAGCTGCGCGGGCCCGTCGAGGCGGAGGTGCGGCGGGCGGCCGGGGATGTGGTCAGGGACGAGTGATCCGGACGCGGTATTTCCCGTTGTCCTCCTTGTCGACCACGGATATGCGTATCTTGGCGGCCCGGTCGGTAAAGGTCTGGCCGGGTTGGAAGGTGGCGTCGGAGAGCCCGGCGTGCACATTGGGCAGCCGGGTGCAGCCGCCGCTGTCCTTGGTGCTGTCCATGACGGACACCGGCCCCTGACCGGTGTCGACGTCCGTTCTCACCTTGTAGATGAGCACGCCGGGCCGGCAGACCTCCTGGTCGTTGCCCGCCTGCGTCCGTACCTCCACCGCGTAGCCGGACACGTCGCTCAGCGGGACGAACGCCAGCTTCGTCCCGCCCCGGGTGGCCAGCGGTTCGAGGACGTGGTCGCTGGTGCCGGGCCTGGCGGCGCAGCTGATCTGCTTGTTGTCCAGCCAGCCGAGCTTCCACTTGTGCCAGCCGAGCAAGTCGTTGTTGGCCCCCCAGTCCTCGGACATGATGTCCCAGTGCCCGGCCGCGCCGCCGCCCTCCACGGTGTAGAGGTCGGGAAGGCCGAAGATGTGCCCGTTCTCGTGCGGCAGGACGCGGAATCCGGTCTGTTTGAACGACCCCGAGCCGTCGTCCTGGTGGCTGTAGATGAAGGACGTGTTGCCGAGGGGCACGCCGTCCACGTGGGGTGCGTCCTGATTGCCGGAGAAGGTCACGGACAGCACGGTGTCCAGGGCGGAAGGCCCGGCGTTCGGGGTGACCAGGATGTTGACCAGGTCGTACGTACTGAAGTCGACCTTCGTACCGGTGGCCGCGACGATGTCCTGGACGAGGTGGCGGTAGCCCGGCTCGTACGGTGATCCGCGCTCGATCCCGTACTCCGAGAACGGCAGTGGCATCCGCAGCCAGGACTTCACTGGGGCGTCGGGGACGTAGGTGAGTCGCCCGTACGAGGCGGTCCGGAACCAGTTGACGGTCTGCGGGAAGAATTCGGCGAACCGGTCCATCGCCGGTTCGGGGCCCGGCGCGTCCGGGAAGTCGATCATCAGGTTGAGGGCGTGGAGCCGGCCCGTGGAGCGGGCGTAGCCCTCCGGTGTCGGCATGCCCTCCGACATCTGTACGCCCATGGTCGCCGGTATGCGGCACGGGGCTATCCCCGCGGACGGGGCGGTGGCCACCGGGCCGGCCGAGGCCCGGCTGGATATCGGAAGGGTGCTGCTGGCCGAGGCGAAAGTCGCGATGGTCAGGGCTGTTGCCGAAGCGAGCGCGATCGGGTGGTGATGCTTGCGTATCCGGCGGCGGGGATTCTGCATAGAGGCGCCTCGGGGTCCGCGGCAGTCGGCCGGCCCCGGACTGCGCTCTGCGGATCAGCCTGTGACGGGTGGTGCGGCACCGCTCGTTGAGTGCGCCGATCGGTTGGTTTTCCCGTTCTGGGGGTGTGGGTCAGGTCACATTGTGCTGGGGAAATATCCGGGGAGTCTTTCCCCGTTTGAACCTGTGTCCCCGCGAACCGGGGAGGTGGTCCCCGGTTACGGAAGGGGGTCGCCATGAAGAACGAAGAGAGTCGCGGCGACGAACGGCGTGGCGACGAGGGCCGGAGGGGTCAGCAGACCCGGAGGCTCCAGAACGTCCGGAAGAGCAACAAGAACAACAAGAGTCGGAAGGCAGGGACAGTCGTCGTGGATACCGTCACCCGCACCGCCACCGGAGCGGCGCAGCCCCGGACGGCCCGTCCGCGGGCGGACGCGCTGCGCAACCGGGAGCGGATCGTGACGGCCGCGCGCGAGATGTTCGTCGAGTTCGGGCCGGATGTGCCGCTCGACGAGGTGGCCCGCCGCGCCGGCGTCGGCAACGCCACGCTCTACCGGAACTTCCCCGACCGGGCCGCGCTGACGCACGAAGTCGTGCTCGCGGTCACCTCCCGCACCACCGAACGCGCGGAGGAGGCGATGGCCGAGGAGGCCGATCCTTTTGCCGCACTCAGCCGCTTCGTGCACGCGGCGGCCGATGAACGCATCGGGGCGCTGTGCCCGATGCTGTCCGGCGGCTTCGACAAGGACCATCCCGAATTGCTCGCCGAGCGCCGACGTCTCGAAGAGGCTGTCGAAGGGCTCGTGTCGCGCGCCATGTCCGCGGGGCGTCTGCGTACCGACATCGCCGTCGGTGACGTACTGGTCGCCCTCTCCCAGCTCACCCGGCCGCTGCCCGGCATCGGATGCCTGGACATCGACCGGTTCACCCACCGCCATCTACAGCTGTTCCTGGACGGACTGGAGACCCCGGCCCGGTCCCGGCTGCCCGGAACGGCGGCGACCTTGGAGGATCTGCGGCGCCGGTCATGATGCCCGCACCGGGCCCGCCATCGGGCGGCCGGTGCGCCTCGACCACGCCATGCCTTTCATGACCCGGGCTTTCACGCCTAGCCCTCATACGACCCGCGTCCTCACGACCCGCGTCCTCGTGACCAGCCTTTTCGCGACCAGCCCTTTCACGACCCGCGCTTTCACCGCCTTCCCTTCCACCGTCCTCCCTTCCACAGTCCTCCCTTTCGCCGTCCTCCTTTCGCCGACGGTCGCTGTCTTCGACCGTCCTTGACCGACCTGCCCGTTCGCCGACTTCTCGGTTCATGACTCCGCGCGCCCGCGTGCGCCCTTAGGTGGATCCCTCCATGCCAAAAACAGCCGACATCCGACTCCCGGACCCCAGCCGCTGGAAAGCGCTGGCGTTCATCGCCCTCGCGCAGCTGATGGTCGTACTCGACGCCACGATCGTGAACATCGCGCTGCCGCACGCCCAGACGGCACTGGGTATCTCCGATGCCAACAAGCAGTGGGTCATCACGGCCTACGCCCTCGCCTTCGGCGGGCTGCTGCTCTTCGGAGGCCGGATCGCCGACCTCTGGGGCCGCAAGCGGACCTTCGTCGTCGGCCTGATCGGCTTCGCGCTGGCCTCCGCGCTCGGGGGTGCCGCGCAGAACCAGGGCATGCTCTTCGGCTCCCGTGCGCTCCAGGGCGTCTTCGGCGCGCTGCTCGCCCCGGCTGCCCTGTCCCTGCTCGCCGTGACGTTCACCGATGCCAAGGAGCGCGCCAAGGCGTTCGGTATCTACGGTGCGATCGCCGGTGGCGGCGGCGCCGTCGGCCTGATCCTCGGCGGCTTCCTGACCCAGGCGCTGAACTGGCGCTGGACGTTCTTCGTCAACATCCCGTTCGCGATCGTCGCCGCCCTCGGCGCGTACTTCGTGATCCGTGAGCCGGCCGGCAGCCGCAACCGCTCGTCGCTCGACATCCCCGGTGTCGTCCTGTCCGCGCTCGGGCTGGTCTCCCTGGTGTACGGATTCACCCGCGCCGAGTCCTCGGGCTGGTCGGACGCGCTGACCATCGGCATGTTCATCGCGTCCGGTGTGCTGCTCCTGGCGTTCGTCGTGACCGAGTCCCGGGTGTCGTCGCCGCTGATGCCGCTGCGCGTCCTGCTGGACCGTAACCGCGGTGGCGTCTACCTCTCGCTGGGGCTGGCCATCATCGCGATGTTCGGGCTGTTCCTCTTCCTGACGTACTACCTGCAGGTCGTGAGGGGCTACTCGCCGATCAGGACGGGCTTCGCCTTCCTGCCGATGATCGCGGGCATGATCACCGGCTCGACGCAGATCGGTGCCCGGCTGATGACCCGGGTTCCGGCGCGCAAGCTGATGGGCCCCGGCTTCCTGACCGCCGCCGTCGGCATGCTGCTGCTCACGCAGCTGGAGATCAGCTCCTCCTACACCCTGCTCATCCTGCCCGCGCAGCTCCTGCTGGGCCTGGGCATGGGTACGGCATTCATGCCGGCCATGTCGCTGGCCACGCACGGTGTCGAGCCGAGGGACTCGGGCGTCGCGTCCGCGATGGTCAACACCTCGCAGCAGGTGGGCGGCGCGATCGGTACGGCGCTGCTGAACACCGTCGCCGCCTCGGCCGCGACGGCGTACGCCACCTCGCACGCCGCGCTCGGTGCCACCGACCCGGAGCTGCTGAAGCTCCAGTCGATGGTGCACGGCTTCACCGGCGCCATCTGGTGGGCCGTCGGCATCCTGGTGGCGGCCTCCGCGATCGCGCTGACCTTCATCAACGCCGGTCGTCCCTCGATGGCCGCGACGGGCGGAGCCTCCGGTTCGGGCGACGCCGACGGTGTCGAGGACGAGTTCAAGGTTCCGGTCGTCGCGCACTGACGTGGCCGTGAGACCTGAAGTGGCTTGAACGCGGCTCTGCCCCGGTTCCGTTCGACGGGACCGGGGCAGAGCTGTTTCGGCGGGCGGCTCAGCGCAGCCAGGGCAGATCCGCGTCCGTGCCCTCCGGCTGCAGTCCGGTGGCGACGACCTGCATGATCTCGCCCAACGAGCGCATCTGCTCGGGAGTGAGCCGGTCGAACATCGCCTGGCGCACGGCGCTGACATGTCCCGGCGCGGACCGGCGCAGCATCTCGTAGCCCTCGTCGGTGAGGACCGCGTTCTGGCCGCGCTTGTCGGACGGGCAGTCCTCGCGGCGCACCCAGCCGCTCTTCTCCAGCCGCGCGACGGCGTGCGAGAGCCGGGAGCGGGTGATCTTGGCGTCCTTGGCCAGCTCGGTCATCCGCTTCCGGCGGCGGGGCGCCTGGGAGAGCTGGACGAGCAGTCCGTAGTAGATGTGCGGCATGCCGGCATCGCGCTGCAGCTGACGGTCGAGATGGTCCTCCATGAGTGTCGTGGCGTGGAGATACGCACGCCAGACGCGCTGCTCTTCGTCGGAGAGCCAGCGGGGCTCGCCGGGGGATGCCGGGATCATGTACTCCACTGTACGACCTTTTCTTGAAAGTTTAACTAGATGGAGCTAAGATCTCGGGAGGTAGGAGCTTGAAGATTAAAGAATCCTTCCTTCTCAAAGACACCTGTAAAAGACTTACCTCGATCAGCAGCGGATGGGGAGTGCCATGACTGTCACCGCGGAGCGCATGCCCGCCCTCTACCTCTCCCACGGCGCGCCGCCGCTGGCCGACGACCCGCTCTGGCCCGGCGAACTGGCCGCCTGGTCCGCCTCTCTGCCCCGCCCCCGCGCGATCCTGATGGTCTCCGCGCACTGGGAGGAGGCCCCGCTCGCCCTCGGCGCCACGGAGACGGTCCCGCTCGTGTACGACTTCTGGGGGTTTCCCGAGCACTACTACCAGGTGCGGTACGCGGCCCCGGGCGCCCCGGCGCTGGCGGAGAACGTACGCAAGCTGCTGCGCGGCGCCGGTATGCCCGTCCAGGACATCCCGGACCGCGGGCTCGACCACGGGGCGTACGTCCCGCTGGTGGAGATGTTCCCCGGTGCCGACATCCCCGTACTTCAGATCTCCATGCCGACGCTGGACCCGCAGAAGCTGATGGACATCGGGCGCAAGCTCGCGCCGCTGCGCGACGAGGGTGTCCTGATCGTCGGCAGCGGCTTCTTCACCCACAACCTGGCCGCCCTGCGGCACGCGGGCGGCGGCACCCCCGGCTGGTCGGCGGAGTTCGACGACTGGGGGAACCGGGCGCTCCAGGCGCGGGACATCGACGCCCTGCTGGACTTCGAGCACAAGTCCCCGGCCGGCCGGCTGGCACACCCGCGCACCGAGCACTTCGCGCCGCTCTTCGTGACGCTCGGCGCGTCGGAGAACGAGCTGGACCGGGGCCGCAGCGTCATCGACGGGTTCTGGATGGGACTCGCGAAGCGGTCGGTGCAGTTCGGCTGAGGCCGGCGAACGGAGCCGCGACGGACCCGTCGCCGGGGTGGCGGG
>NZ_JBHVFF010000151.1:0-20548 GCF_042801895.1 Streptomyces sp. NPDC057543
CAGGGGGCCCGTCGGCTGTCGTCGATGTGGATCCCGCGCGCCGCCGTCAGCGGACCAGGGTGACCTCCGGGGAGGTCCAGGTCTCGGTACCGGGTGCCTTCTGGGGATCGGCGAGCGCCTTGTCGAAGACGAACCGCAGCCGGTAGGTGCCGGCGGGGGCGGGGGTGCCGTCGGCCAGGCTGGCATCCCAGCTGTAGAAGTCCATCCCGGTGCCGGCACCGGAGTTGCGGCTCACCCAGGAGGCGTCGTACGGCGTGGCGACGACTCTGCCGCGCGCGTCGAGGACTTGGAGGCGCATCCGCTCAAGCAGGGGGTAGCCGTGCGACAGCATCACCCATGCCTCGTCGTTGGCCGTGCTCGCGTCGGTGAGGTCTACGGTGATCGGCACACTGCGGCCGAAGCTGAAGTAGCCGGGGCGCAGCGCCGGATTGTCCAGCGTGGTGTTGACTGCGGAGAAGGTGGGGTTGATCGCGGAGACCGCGTCGAAGTCGCCCGCCATGCCCAGGTAGGGCACCCGAATCTCCGGAGAGGCCGCGTCGACTGGGGTGAACTCCACCCAGCCTCCGAACAGGGTGCCCTGGGGGACTCCGTCGGGCTGCTCGATGTGCACGGTGACCGTGCTGCTGCCGTGCGCGGCGACGGTGAGTCGGTCGACGCCGTGGACCCGGGCGTCACCAGCGGTGTCGACCGGCTGCCAGGAGCTGGTGTACGGCGGGGCGGCGGAGACCGCGGCGCTCTGCCCGACCTGGTACGTCACCGTCTGGTCGGTCGGGTTGTGCACCGTGACGCGTCGGATCCGCTGCCGTCCCTCGAGGTCGCCCAGGGCCAGCTTGGAGGGGGTGGCGGTCGGCCGGCCGCCGGAGACCGACGCCAGGGCCGCCATCGCGTCTACCCGCCCGGCACCCTGCTGGGCGACGGGCTGCAGACCGCGCTTGTGGTCGCCGGTCATGGCGAGCGGAGTGGCGGTGTTCTGCAGGGTGGTGCGCACCTGGTCGGGGGTGAGGCCCGGGTGGGCCTGAAGCAGCAGGGCGATGACACCGGCGATGTGCGGGGCGGCCATCGAGGTGCCGGAGTTCACGCCGTACCAGTTGAGTGCCTTCGGCATCGCCGAGAGGATGTAGCCGCCGGGAGCGGCGATGTCCGGCTTGAACTCCAGTTCGTTGCCGGGGCCCCAGGAGGAGCTCTGGTCCATCAGCCCGGCGGCGTCGGCATTCAGCGGGCTGCCGGCGTAGGCGCCCCAGGTGAGCTTGATCCCGGCCGGTGCGGCGAGGATGCGTTTGGCGTCGCTCTCGCGGATCGCCACCAGCGGAATGCCGGTGGTGCCGCAGCACGGCGACACGGGGATGGTGTCCGGGTCGGTCCTCGGCTCGTGGTAGATCGCGCCGACCGCCCCAGCGGCCTCCGCGGTGCGGGCCAGGTCCAGCGGGCGGCAGTTGAAGGACTCCGCAGGGTCGGTTACCGGGGCGATGAGGGCGATCCGACCGGCGAGGCTGTCGGCGGGCAGCGGATCGCAGCTGGAGGCCATGGGGGTGATCGGGCTGCTGCCCGTCGCGGGCGCGGCCGGGGCGCGCCCGGAGTCCTGGTACGGAACGGGGGTGGTGGAGCCGTCGTCGAGGGCGAAGGCCAGGTACGGGTAGCGGTTGCTGTAGGTGCTGCCCACGGCTATCGCGCCGTTGGCGACGGCCGGTGCCGCGGCGTTGAACGGACCCGCGTAGCCGTTGCCGACGGAAACGACGGTGGGAGTACCGGAGGCCACGAGGTTGTCGACGGCGAGTGAGAGCACGTTGCTGCTGCGCTCGCCCTTCGCGCCCAGGCTCATGTTGACGACGTTCACACCGTCGGCGGCGGCCCGGTCGAGCGCGGCGATGATGATGTCGTCGGTGGCGGCGTTCTTGGTGCCGAAGACACGGTAGGAGCGCAGGGTCGCATCCGGGGCGGCCCCCACGATGTGCTCGTCGTCGCCTGCGACGATGCCGGCGACATGGGTGCCGTGTCCGGCGGCGGGCCCGTACTGGTCGTCGTAGGGGTCGGCGTCCTCGTCCGCGAAGTCGTAGCCGCCCAGGACCTTGGAGTTGGGAAAGCCCCCGCCGCCGAGCGCCGGGTGGTCGTAGGCGATGCCACTGTCGACGATGCCTACGGTGACGCCCTTGCCGGTGTAACCCTGGCGATGGGCCTGGGGGACGCCGGTCAGGTCCGTGGTGGTGACGACTTCCCGACCGGACGGTGCGTCGGTGCGCGACCGGGCGGTGCCGCCTGCCTGGGCGACGGCCTTCTTGAGGACGTCCTCGGAGACCGGGGTGGGCTTCTCCGGCGCTTCGTACACCACCGGCTTTGAGACGGAGGCCACGCCGGGCAGTGCGGTGAGCCGGTCGGCCTGCGCCGCGGGGACCTTCACCACCAGGCCGTTGACGACGTTGCGATAATGGCGGTGGACGGTCAGTGGAATCCCTGCGTGCCCCGCCGCATCGACCAGCTCCCGCTGGGAGTCGTCGACGGCGTGGCGCGCCGCGGCACGTTCCTTGGGAGAGGATCGCTGCGCGGCCGGTGCACTGTCGAGCGTGATGATGCGGGTTACGGACGGCCCGGACCGATCGTCCGTGGCTGCGTGTGCAAGGCTGCCGGGCACGGCGAGTGGCAGCAGCAGGAGAGCGGCCGCTGCGGTGATGGATTGTCTGTTCACGACCCGAGATCCAAGCCCGCGCCTCCGTAGCGGATCAATCGTTTGCAGTGTCGCGTTCTTGACATGTCGAAAACTCGACGTGGTCCTGTGCACGCGGCAGGCCTGCCCGAGGCAGGTGGGAACCCGGATCGCTCCGGCGAGTGCCCGGTCAGGTCCGCCACCCGACCGGTGCCGTTGAGCGCACAGGTTGCATCAGGCACCCACGTCGATGGGCACGACGTCAAGCCGGCCGCGCCAGGCGGGCCGTCAGAACACGGGCCCGGGCCTGCTGGACCGCCCCCGCCTGGGAGGCGGCGAAGCGGAGCAGGCCCGGGGGCGTCCGCAGGTGCAGCGTGTCGGTGACGACGCAGCCGGCCTCATGACGGTCGATGGTGAAGCGGTAGCTCATGCGGACCCGGCCGGGGCTGCGGACCTCGCCGGATATCTCGGCGGACTGCGGAAGACCGTCCGAGACGGCGACGAGCGTGACGTCGATGATGTTGTCCTGCCGTAGGACGCCGAGGAACCGGAAGCGCTCCACGGCCGTGTAGTGCACGGTCCCGCCGCTGCGGCGCACGTCGCGGACGGCGACGAGGAGCGGCGACAGGCCGACGTAATGCGACGGTTCGGCCAAGTGCGCGAAGACCTCCTCAGGCGGCGCTGCGATGCGGAACGTGTGTTTCAGCTCGGCGGACGGCACCTCGGACCCTCCTCGATACGGTGTGGTGGCACGGTGATCCTCTCATCGCGGGTGCTCGTAAAGGTTGTTGAGCCCTCGCCCCAAGAGAGGTGCGCATTACAGGGCTCCGGGTCAGCGATCCGGTACGGTTTTTGGCGCCGCAAAACGCGTCCGACGCAAGATAGTTCGGCGTGCCCGGCGGACACCGTCGAGCCACGTCCACGGCGTATGCTCGCTCCCGTGAGCCTGTGGTCATGGGGTTCTCATCGGCGAGGCCACAGCCTCGAGCCGCCACGCCATCGGTGATGCGGCTCAGCCGGGCGAGTGACAGCGGCCACCGCAGGCTGCTACCGGGCCGGCCGGTGTTCCAGGATCGGTGCCGCCGCCGTCTCGGGCGGAATGTGCATCGACCACGTCTGCGCCGTGCGATCGACTCGACCACGGCTGATCGAGGAGTCCCATCCCATGCGCCGGGCTCGAACCCGCGCACCTGCCTGAGGTTGACGACGGACCACCGAGTGATGGTCAGCGACAACTGCGCTGACAAGTACGCCGAGTGGACAGTCTCCTACGGCTCCGCCGGGCCCGGCAGCGTGGTGTGGGTCGACATCGAGCACACCCCCGGCGACTGGCCTTCCTGTTCGGGGAACGGCAGAGCAATCAAGGCATCGGTGATCGACAGCTGCTCCTCAGCGGAGCCTGCGGACCGGGGCTGCCGGATAGCGCCGTCGGGGACCGGTGGTGGTCGTGATCCTCCACGGCGCCGGAGTCGATAGAAGCGGCCAGGGTGTGCTGGACTTCCATCAACATGTTCACCGCGTTCTCCCACTGCTCGGGGGTTGGGCGCTCCGAACGCTCTTCCTGCATCTTCTGCCTCCAATGCCTTGGATCTACCGATGAGCCACCCAAGAACAGTGTGGGCGCAGGCCAGGGACGTGCTGACGATGTGGCTTGCGAACTGGAGCCGGGCTTCGCACCCGAACGACTACGCTGCTCTCGGCCCGCCGGAATGGAGCGTGCAGGACAGGTCCGCCCCGGTCCCCGTGACGGGTCGCGATACGGCCGGGCCGGGAGCGCCTGGCCCTACAGCGGCCGGGTGCGCTGAAGGCTCAGAAGCGTGTAAGGCAGGTCAAGGTCTCCCATGGCCTTGTCGATGACGGGTTTCATAGGGTTGCCCGCCAGCAGCGGGCTGATCGCCGCTGCTGCCTGGAGTAGGGCCACGCGAATCCACAGCCGCTCCGCGGTGATGTCTCCCTCACCGCCCTTGGGCTCCGTGGTGAACTTCAGCTTGCCCTCGTTCGTGATCAGGAACGCATCGGAGGTCGCGCCCGTGGTGGGGGAGTAGGTGGACTGATGACGGTAGACCGGGTACACGTCGGCTGTGCCGTACGCCTTGACCAGGTTGTCGAAGTTCTGCAGCTCACCGAGCAGCCTCTTATGAATCCGCTCGCTTTCGTTGTTGGCGAACACCAGCGACTCCGGGGACGGCACAGGGCTCGGCTCCGACAGTACTTCTACCTATGATCCCGGTCCGCTTCCGAGGGACGGTGGAGGCGATGGGCGACATCGCGGAGGCGGCGGGGAAAGTGCTGGCGGCTTCTCGCCGGAGCCAGGCACCCCGTTCAGTGCGGTGACGGTTTCGGGTCCAGGGCGTTGCCGATGGTGCAGCCGCCCTCTCCGGGCATCCGTTGGATGCGGGGCGGCACCCACACCTCGGTGGCGCCGGGGCCCACGCGGGCAAGAAGGCAGTCCTGCGCGTCGAAGCCATTGCCCTTTACGGACAGGAGAACGCCGACCCGGCCGCCGTCCGCCTTCACCTCAGTACGGATCGCCGGATGCAGGTCCAGGGCGGCGAGCGTACGGCGCACCTCGGCCTCGTCCACCCGGCCGCCCTCCGGCACCCGGGGAAGTTTCGCGCGGAGCTCCTCGTACGGTAGCCGGGGGGGTTCGGGTGGCGGGGCGAAGGTCAGCGGAGGGCCATCCGGGCAGTCCACGTCACGGGGATCCTCACGCCACTCCGACTTGGGCGACACCCGCACCGCGAAACAGCGCCGCACGGTGACCTCCTCGGGGTCGAGCCATCCGTTGTACGCCGAGCCGGACGTGCGGACGACCACGTCGACGCCGTTCCCGTCGTGTGTCGAGGTACCCGTCACCCGCAGTACCTCCACCCCGTCGATGCCGGAAGCGGAGCGCCCGACCTCCTCCGCCGTGCGCGGACGCTGGCCGTAGAGCCGCTCGCCCGCCTTCCTGGCTACCTCGCGTGCGGCGTCCGTCGCCTCGTCCCCGGAGGACTGCACCACGCCGCAGCCGACGGTGAACAGCAACAGCGGGGCGAGCAGCAGCAGTCGGCGCATGCGTCCACCCTTCCGGCGCCGCGCGCGGCGGGCCACTCGCGTACTCAGACCGGCGTAGGTGATCGTACCCAGCCGGTGCGACGATCAGACGTGGGCGCACCCCGTGAGGTTCCGGCGGCGGGCGTACACCTCGAGGAGGTCGACGGCACGCTGTACGTGCGCTGTGGCGAGGTCGGGGACGACGGGTGGCTGGCTGAGAACGTCGGCGGGTACGGCCTGGGCGGTCAGGAACTGCCGCCAGGGTTGGGCCGGAGCGCTGCGGGGCGGGGTCGATGCCGGCGGCACCGAGGTCACGTGCTACGTGGAACGGCTGCCCGGCGCTGCTATCGCTCTCGCCAACTCCGGCCCGTTGCAGATCGAGTTGATCCAGCCGCTCAACGACGCGCCGTCGCTGCTCGCTGCGTACGGCCGACGAGGGCCCGCGGCACATCGCGTACTGGACCAAGGAATACGACGTCCGCTACGCGGACCTGCTGGGCCAGGGCCACGTCGAGGGGCCCGCGGGCCGTATCGGCGACCGAGGCCGCTTCTCCTGCTGGCTGCACGAGGAGGTCTCAGGGGCGATCGTCGAACTCCCCGAGTTCACCAGCGAGAAGGCCGGGTACTTCGAGCCGATCGTCGAAGCCGCCCGCATCCGGGACGGCAGCGATCCGATCCGGCGTCGCGACTGAGCCGGTGCCGAACAGGCAGGGTGGGAGGGGCCTTTCGGTCCTGCCCGCCCCGCCACAGCCTCCGTGGTCGGGCCTGATCGGCTCAGTCGTAGATGGCGACGAGTCGCCCCACCACTTCGCCGCGCTTGAGCCGCTCGACGCCCTCGCCGATCTCGTCGAAGCCGATCCGGGTGATGCGCGAGCTCACCTTGCCGTCGGCGATGAGGCCTATGACCGCCAGGCAGTCCTCGGGCGTGCCGGCCTGGGAGCCGAGCAGGACGACCTGGTTGAGGGTGAGCGTCTGGAGGTTTATGGTGCCCTCCGCGACGCCGAGCCCCACCTGGACCACGCGGCCGTCGCGCCGGACGACCTCCACGGCGCCCGCGGTGGTGGTGCCGTATCCGGCGAAGTCGACGACGACGTCGAGCCCCTGGTCGGCGAACGCGTCGATGTCGGTGGCCACGTCCTTCACGCCTAGCTCACGGGCGTAGTCGTGCACCTTCTCGTTCTTCTCGGCCACGTAGACCTCGGCGCCGAGCGCGAGCGCCACCTGCGCACCGATCGAGCCGAGCCCGCCGATACCGATGATGCCGACCTTGCTACCGGCGGTTACCTGCCCCTGGACGACGACGGCGTGGTACGAGGTGAGCCCCGCGTCGGTGGCCGCGGCGGCCTGGTCCCAGGCGATGGTGTCCGGCAGCGCGATCACCAGGTCCTCGCGGACGGCGACCTTGGGCTGGAAACCGCCGTCGGACGAAGTGCCGGGACCTTCGATCGCGGCGGGCACGGCGACCCGGTCGCCGACGGCGAACCGGGTGACGCCCGCACCGACCTCCGAGACGACACCGGCGATCTCATGGCCGAGGGTGATGGGACGGTAGGGCAGCAGGGGCGTCAGTGTGCCGTCGAGGAAACCGACGTCGCTGTGACAGAGGCCCGCCGCCTTCACAGCGATGACGATCTCGCCGGAGCGCGCGGTCGGCTCCGCGACCTCATTGCGGCTCAACGGCTTTCCGACCTCGGTGAACTGCCAGGCTTCCATGCGTGCTCCCCATGTGTGATCCTTACCGTAACGCTATTAATGGTACTCGGTACCGAAAACATGGAGCAGGGAGGGAGGTCCCGGATGCAGCAGGCCCGAAGGGGGCGCGGCCGGCCGCCGGTGGCGTCGCGCGAGCAGATCGAGGCGGCAGCCCTCGATCTCTTCCTGAGCCAGGGCTACGGCGCGACGGGCATCGCCGAGATCGCCGCGGCGAGCGGCATCAGCCGCACCACCTTCTTCCGCCACTTCCCGTCGAAGTCGGCGATCGTCTGGTCCGCCTTCGACGACCACACCCGCACCCTGCGCCGCCTGCTGGCCGAAGCCAACGACGCGGCGCCGGTCATGACGGTCGTCCGCGCGTGCATCGTCGAGGCCCTGCACAGCTCCGTCGACGAGCAGGGCATCTGGCTGCGCCGCTTCGTCGTCCTCGACGGCTCCGCGGACCTTCGGGCGGAGGCTCTGGCGCACTGGGTCAGCTGGGCCGACGCCGTGGCCGACTACGTGGCGGCACGCGCCGGCGGCAGTGGGGAGGACTTGCGGCCCGCGAGTATCGGCGGGGCGATGCAGGCGGCGTTCCTGGCCGCCCTGCGTGGCTGGCGCACGACGTCGAGGCCTGCCCCCGAGCTGCTCGCCGCACTGGACCAGGACCTCGTGCCGCTGTGCGAGGTGCTCCAGGGGTGGCTCGACGCGACGCGGGTCGCGTGAGCCGGTCGCTGATCAGGTTGCGGCAGGCTCCTTCGGTCGCGCCGAGGATGAACAGCAACGGATTGCGGGTCGACGCCTCGTACCAAGGACTCGGTCATACGCGCCCGGACCTCGCCTCTGCCTCAGACCGTGCGCGTTGCTCGAACCCCTGCCCCGGCTCATCGCCCGGCCATGAGACCGTCCAGCCGCGCCGCCTGAACAAGCGGCAGGGGAGAGGCTGCGGGCAGAAAGCCACCGGTGCTGCGAGCTGTCGAGGGTTGCTGTAACAAGATCGGATTGGTGAGTGTAGGTGTGGGTGGGCTGGGGAGGACGGGAGTGGGCGCCCGAGGAAGGGCGCTGCAGCGGTCCGGCCCAGGGCCGCTGCAGAATTTGACCAGGGGACGAGCATGGCCAGCGGCACCGTGAAGTGGTTCAACTCTGAGAAGGGCTTTGGTTTCATCGCCCAGGACGGAGGCGGACCGGATGTCTTCGCGCACTACTCCAACATCTCGGGCAACGGATACCGCGAGCTGACCGAGGGCGAAGCCGTGACATTCGACATCACACAGGGCCAGAAGGGGCCGCAGGCGGAGAACATCGTCCGCGGCTGAGTCTCCGGCCCCGCTCATTTTCCTTCCCTCGGCGCCCGCACCGTGCACGGGCGCCGTCGGCATGTCGTGACCAATCGTGCTACGCCAGCGACCTCGAACAGCGAAGGTCGATTCACGCACCAGCGGGCGCAGCCTCGTTGTCAGTGCGCGGTGAACCCTGTACAGGCGATGAAACTGTTCGAGCCGTCGCCGACCGCCCAGACAACGGTCTACGTACCTGGCGGATAGAGAGCAGCGGCGCCGGAAAAGACTCCGGGCCACGTCACGTCGGCGGAAGTGTCGGAGCGCACTTCTGATCGCGCCAGCCGTGAGGTGCCGTCGGGCATGTACACCCTGGCCAGCACCGGCATTTCGGTTTGCACGGGATCGAAGTTGCCGTACTTGTTGCGCAGAGAGAGTTCCACAGCGTCTCCGGTGCGGACCTCACCCGGGGCAACGTACTGCCACGCCCCGCCGATCTCGGCCTGCTTCTGTGGCCTGCAGTCCATCTGGTCCGGGAGATAGACGAACGGGGGAGGCTGCGGGGGCGAGGATGGCGTCCGTGCCTCGGCGGAACCAGTGAGGTTGTGTCGGGGGAGGGGCGAAGCGAGGAGCCGGCCGGTTCCCCACTGTGGCTCGGCACCGTCGCGGTCCCGGCGCTGGAGGCCGTAGCCGTCGGCTCACCTGCCCGGCGCAGCTGCCGGTCGCTGCTCAGGCTGGGAGGCGGATGAAGCAGCGACTGCTCCGCTGATGCCGCCCACGACAAGCGCGGCTGCAACAACAGAGACATACAGCCTCACACGCCGCCGCCCCCGCCGGGCGACAGCCCAGCCAAGCTCCTCGTGCGGCAGCTCCCAGTGGAGGCTCACCAGGTCGGCCACAAGGGTCGGCTGCTCCTCAGCACGAGGCACGGCGGCCGTGGCTTGGGCGGTGAGCAGCCTTGCGCAGCCGCGGCTGAGTTCGGCCGCGGTCGGCCGGTCGCCGGGATCCTTGGACAGTGCCTGCTCAACCAGAGGCAGCAGATCGCCGGGCACGCCGAGCAGGTCCGGTTCGGCGGACATGATGCGGAAGGCCACCGCATCGGAGGCGCCCGCGCCGAACGGCAGGCGGCCGGACGCGGCGTTGGTTATCAGGGTGCCCCAGGCGAAGACGTCTCCTTACCAGCCTCGGATGAGACCACCGTCTGAGGCAGCGGAGCAACGCTACGGAGGAGTCATCCGGCTTGTCGGCTGAGTCTTCATCGTGCTGTCGCTGTACCCACTCGCCGCTGAGACGATCCGACTGTTCCTGTAGGTCTGTGAGCGATCTTGAAAACCGTCGTGGCAGCGGTGTCACTGAGAGTTCAAATCCCACACCCACCGCAGATGAACGTCCCCTCACCAGGCGATGCGGTCAGGGGCCGTTCTCATGAGTGCTGTCCGTCAGACTCCGTGGTTCCCCGTCAGTTCCCGCTTGATCGGGCACGGGAGGGGCACGGGCACTTCTGATCCGTAGCTATAGCCGGGTCGGTCAGCGACGGTCATACCGGCCGCTCCGAAGCCCCCGAAGGACGGTAGCGGACGAGGGCGCTCGCTGGGGTTGTGGTACTGGTCTGCTGTGCAACGAAATGAGGTCGACCAGCCCACGGGCACCTCGCCATGTCCCGCTCAGCCCCCGTCAGGCCAGCCGCCGGGCCCGAAGGCCGGAGGCCCCATTGCGGAGCCACGAAAACGGAAACGGGGGAGCCGGACGGCTGGAAACTCCGTCTGTTGGGCACAGTTGCTTCCATCTCGTCGCCGGCCGGGACTGCCGGGGCATTCCGTGTGCTGCTCAGCCGGGCTGCACGACGGTGGTGATCTTCCCGGTCCCGAGGTCGTACGCGTAGCCGCCGATCTTGATGTTGCCGATGGCCGACGCGAGCTCGGGTGCCGCGCGCAGCTTGGCGATGTCCTTCTGGACCGTTTTAGACGGCTCCAGGACGGCCATCTCCAAGGAGGTCTGTTCGTCCCAGCCGCCGCGGGCGGCGTAGCCGGCGCGCAGATCGTCGTCGGCGAGCAATCCCGAACCGCAGTCGGTGTGGTGGATGACGGCGATCTCGAACCAGTCCGCGTCGGGAGTCATGTTCTCGTGCAGGTGCACGATCCAGGCAAGGTCCTGGATGACCGCCGGCGTCACGCGGCCGCCGACGTTACGTGCGACGATCGCTTCTCCGAGCCGGACGCCCAGCACAGCCGCGGGCTCCACACGCGGATCGATGCAGATGATCAGGTACAGCTGCTTGAAGGGGATGAACGGGACCCGGGGGACGTCGGCCTGGGCACCGGAGGCCGCGAAAGCCTGGTTGCGCTCCAGATATGGGGTGAAGTTCGACACGGCTGCTCCCTTCAGGAGGCGGTGGCAGCCTTGGGCTGTGGGACCAGCACCGCATGCGTGCCATCGATCTCCGCGAGCTGGCCCGCTCGGCCATGAACCGCATGACAGCAAGCCCCATATCACCATCACCCACGAGGGGAACGTGCGCCACCCACGGGTCCCCAGACCCCCCAAGCCCACCACTATCCCCAGCTCCCATCCCGTACGCCGTCGACCCACACACCGTGGAGCGGGCGTGGTTCCTGGCGTCCAGGTGGCTCGCCGCGCCCCCGAGGGCGGCGCCGGGCTGTCGGGAGGCACTCGCGCGCGGCGTCGCGTACTCAGTGGTCTACGGCGCCGAGGTGCCGCGTGACCCGCTGGCCCTGGAAGCCATCCGGAACTGCGTCGACCTCGGTGAACACGCCCGAGTCTTCCCCAACGTCGCGCTGAATCTGCTGATCTGTGACGACCGCTTCGCCGTCGTCCACGCACCCCCGCGCGAGCACCACCCACGCCACCACATCGCCGTGCAGCGATCCGCCCTGCTCGACGGTCTCATCGGCGTGTTCGAGTCGTACTGGCAGATGGCCGTTCCGCTCCCCACCAGCGACGAGGCCATGGACGATGTCGGCGCTGCCCTCACCGACGACGTCCGGCAGCTTCTCACCTCGTCCTGGAGATCCCCGACGACGGCGCCGGCCGCCGAGATGATCAACTGCGGACATCCCCCGCCTCTGCTGGTGCACGATCAGCGGGTCACGGTCCTGCACGCCCGACAGCCCCTGCCTCCGCTGGGCGTGTGCGAACGACCGATCGAGGACGACGGCATCGACCCCTTCACCTTCGAAGGCGGTGACATGCTCGTCCTCTACACCGACGGTGTCATCGAAGCCCGCTCGCCGTCCCGAGCGTTCTACCCGCTCGCCGAACGAGTCGCCTCCTTCCCCGCCACCAACCCCGATGCTCTGCTGCACCACATCCACCGCGATCTGCTCGCCCACGCCGGCGGCCACCTCGCCGACGACGCCGCCCTCCTGGTCATCGAACGCGCTCCTTCTCACCGGCCGCACCTCACACCCCATCCCATTGGTCACCACGGCCTCGGTGGATCGCCCCCGCCCCCAGGCCGTGACACGGTCTGATTAGCGTCCGGTTTCTCGTGTTGCGGGTTGTCGCTCGGCGTCGCGGATGGCACGGGCGGCGTTGATGAGTCCGATGTGGCTGAAGGCTTGGGGGAAGTTGCCGAGGGCTTCTCCCGTGGTGGAGTCGGTCTCCTCGGCCAGCAGGCCGACATCGTTGGCGTGCGCGACGGCGGTTTGGAACACTTGCCGCGCGCGGGTGGTGTGGCCGGTCAGGGCGAGGGCGTGGGCGAGCCAGAAGGTGCACAGTAGGAAGGTTCCCTCCTTTTCCTCGATCTCGTCGCCGCGGTAGCGGCGGACCAGGCCGCCCGGGTCGGTGAGGTGAGTGGCGATCGCCAGCACGGTGGACTGGACGCGGGGGTCGTGCGGGGGCAGGAAGCCGACGATGGGGAGCATGAGTGACGAGGCGTCCAGGTCGTCGCTTTCGAATGCCTGGGTGAAGGCGCTCAGCCGGGGGTTCCATCCTCGCTGTTCGATGACTTGGCGGATCCGGTCACGCTCGCTCCGCCAGTGGGGTACGTGTTCGTCGGCCCGAAGGGCGGGGGCCATGGCGATCGCGCGGTCCAGGGCTACCCAGCACATCAGTTTCGAGTGCAGGAAGTGTCTGCTCGGCCCGCGTTTCTCCCAGATGCCCTGGTCGGGTTCGGTCCAGCGGCTTGCGGCCGTCTCGGCTGCTTGGAGCAGGAAGGCCCGGGTGGGCGGGTCGAGGCTCCCGCCGGGCGGGAGGGTCTGGTGGGCCGCGTCGAGTAGTTCGCCGTAGACGTCGAGTTGGCGTTGGTGCCATGCGTCGTTGCCGGTGCGCACGGGGGTGCTGTTGCGCCAGCCGGCCAGGTGGGGCAGGACCCGCTCGCTCAGGTCGTGTTCGCCGCCGATGCCGTACATGATCTGCAGGTCCACGCCCCGGTGGAGCTGGGTTGCCGCCGCCCGGGCGAGGAAGTCGAAGAACTTGTCCTTCTCCTTCTCGCAGGCGGCGGTGGCCAGTGCCTGCAGGGTGAAGCTGGCGTCGCGGACCCAGGTATAGCGGTAGTCCCAGTTGCGTGTCCCGCCGACGCGTTCGGGCAGGGAGGTGGTGGCCGCGGCGACGATGGCTCCCGTAGGAGCGAAGGTCAGGGCGCGCAGCACGCGTCCGCTGTGGCCCACCTCGTCCTGCCAGGGCCCGACGTAGCCGCGGTGGAGCCGGGACCACGAACGCCAGCCCTCGGCGGTGTCGTTGAGACGTCGGCGGATGCGTCGAGGACGCCAGGGCGCGGGCTCGCTTCCCCAGGCCGGCCCGATGTTCAGGGCGAATCCGAGGCGGTCCGGTGCCCGCAGCGTGATCCGGCCGTGCGCGGTGGAACCGCTCACCGCAAGGTCGACGGGGCTCGACAGCAACAGTACGTGGGCGCCCCCATAGGCGGCGATCCCGCCGCGGACGCTGGACATGAGCGGGTGGACGAGCCCGAACTCCGGGCGCGGCGCATAGGTGATCTCGACGGGCACCTGCCCTTCGGTGCAGGTGATCTGCCGTAGGAGGGTTCCGGGGGAGGCGGTGCCGAGTGCGTGTCCGCGTTCGCGCCGTCCCAGGGCGAGCGCGTCGCGCAGGACGGCTGTTCCTCCGGTCGTGCGGAAGGTCGTCTCCAGTACAAGGGTCTGCTCGACGTAGCGGCGGCTGACGACGGCGGGTCCGGCGGGGCGGATGGACCAGTGGCCGGCGTTCTCGTCGAGGAGGCGGGCGAAGATCGCCGGGCTGTCGAAGCGGGGAAGACAGAGCCAGTCCACTGAACCGTCGGAGGTGACCAGGGCGGCCGAGCGACAGTCGGACAGTAGGGCGTGGTCACCGATCGGTCGCGTGCTCACCGGCCACGGCCCATCCCATTCCGGCCTGGCGACGCGGTCGGGCCTGGACGACCCGGGTAGTCGCCCTCTGCACAGACCGCTCCGGGAACCGGTGGGTCGTCCATCACAGCCTCCCTGCGCGTCGGGTTCACCTCACTCAAGCAGCACGGTCCGCGGAGCGCACGTCCCGCCGCCGGCGGTTGCCCTGACTGGGGGCGCGGCGCGGCCCTGCCACCCGCTCGGCTCGTCACCGCCACGTGGCTGGTGTCCTTGTCACGGCATCGCTCTCCCTCCCCGGGCGGGCGCGCCCCGCGGGGATGAGCCCGGGTGACCGAGGGCGAGGAAGGTCCGGGGGCCGCTCTTCCACTGGTCGGTGACGCTGAGGCCGAGGTCATCGGTGATGCGGCGGAGCGCCGGCGCCCCCAGCCGCGCCCAGGGGAACGGAGGGCCTCGGTGGCCGTGGGTGTCTTCGAACCAGGCGGTGCAGCGTTCCTCGACGTCGTTGTTGTCGACCTCGACGAGCACGACACCCGTCGGGGAGATGAGGTGGGTGCAGCGGCGTACTAGGGCGTGCGGGTCGCCGCCGATGCCGATGTTCCCGTCGGCGAGCAGGAGGGTCTGCCAGTTTCCCTCGCCGGGAAGCGGGTCGAAGACCGACCGGCACTGTGCGGTCCCGCCGAGGGCGATGGTCCGGGCGACCGCGTGGGGTGCGACGTCGATACCGAGGGCGAAGACGCCTTGGCGCAGGAGTGCCGTGCACAGTCGGCCCGGTCCGCAGCCGATGTCGAGCACGGGGCCGACACAGCGTTCCAGCAGGGTCTGGTCGGCCCTGGTGGGCTGCGCGCACCAGCGGTGCACCGGCAGCCGGGTCCGGCGCCTGTCCGTCAACCGCAGATAGACCGGCGCGCGACCGGTTTGAAGGGCCAGGGCGTAGGGATCCTCGTGTCCGGGGGGCGGCTGGTTCTCCTTGGTCGTCACAGCTTGGCGTCGTGGCCGGGTGGGGGCCGTTCATCGTCGGCGCTGGCGGCTCGCCGGATGCGGCCCAGTTCGACGGCGAAGGCCAGCGCGGACGCGCCGAACAGCACACCGGTGATCGCCAGCCATCGGCCGAGGTAGACGGCCTCGGGCAACCGGGAGGCGCCTTGGTACGGGATCGCCAGATCGAGGATGAGGGGGAACCACACGAGCAGCAGCACACCGGAAAGGAATGTGGGTACGCGCAGGTAGTTGATCCACGGCACCTGCGGTACGCGAGCAGGGCGGTGCCGCAGTACGGAGTGGGCCGTCAGGTCGGCGAGCGAGTACAGCGGCAGCAGGATCAGGTCGTGGAGGACCGCCGCGCCCACGAACCAGATCGCCACCTCCAGCGGCCGGACGGCGAATAGGCGCACGAAGGCGTAGCCGGTGAGGGCGAAAGAGCAGATCAGGACGAGAAGGTGCAGGGGTCCGGCGCCGTACCAGCGGCTGAATCGTGCCATGGTCACGTCCTAAAGGTGAGCCGGTGCACCCACTTGGTGTTGTTCACGCCGGGGTTGGCCGGGACGATGACGCGGGCCGGGTAGCCGTGGTCGAGGGAGAGATCCGCCCCGTTGACGCGCAGCGCGAGCAGGGCTCGGAGGTCGTGGATCTGGTTGCCCCGCAGCACCACCTTGGTGAACGGGCCGCGGGGCTGGATGGATTCGACCAGGACGCTTCCTGCGTCGGGCATGCCGGCCTCGGCGGCGAGGTCGGCCAGCCGCAGGCCACTCCAGTGCTGATCGTCGGTGGACCATCCCTCCACGCAGGCGATCGGCAGTGCGGCGGCGTGCTGGGGCATCGTCAGGAGCTGCTCACGGGTGAAGACCCGTGCCGGTCCGTGGCCGTGGATCTCCAGCCGCCAGTTGGGGCCGACGAGCGCGGGAGTGACGCCGACGGCCGCCGCCGACTTGTTGATCTGGAAGCTGTTCGGGCCGCTGCCCGGGTCGCGGTTGTGCGGTGCGAGGAGCGCGGTGCCGCGCAGTCGCCCGCCGATGCTCTGTCCGGCGGTCACGACGAGGAGGAGCAGCGATCCCGCTCCCACCATGCCCACCGCGCCGCGGCGGGTCATCGTCGCCGGGGCGGGGGCGGCCGCCACCAAGCCGTCGGGGTCCGGGGGCTCCGGCCGGGTGCGGGCCAGGTCGGTGCGCAGTTCGGCAGTCAGGCTGCGAGAGCGCAGGGCCCGTGTCATCCGGCCGAGTTTGAGGCATACGTGGACGACGAAGGCGGCGATGAACACCCAGGCGCCATAGAAGTGCAGACGATAGAACGAGCCAGGGAAGACGTAGTAGAGCTGGATGTTGAGGATGCCGGTGACGAACTCGAAGATGACCCCGCCGACCAGCATCAGCAGAGACAGCCGCTCCAGCCCGTGGGCGACGGAGCGCACCGGCAGCCACTCGAACAGCTTCGGGATCACCGACCACAACTTGGCCAGCAGCACCGGCACAAGGACCACACCCAACGTGACATGCACGCCCTGAGTCAGCCGATACAGCCAGTAGGGATGCGTGGGCCAGGAGAAGAGGTAGAAACCCAGCACGCCCTTGTCGGGGGTCTTGTCGTTGAGAGGGCTCAGTCCCGGGTTGTAGGAGGCGTAGGACAGCAGTCCGGTCACGAACAACAGCGGGATGCCGATCAGCAGCATCAGGCCGAACATCGACGTCAGCCAGGGACCGCGGATCGGGCTGCGCCAGAACTCGGGGCGGAACGGCCCCGGCGGCGCGGGCGTCTGTCTGATCCGCCGCGCGATGGCCCGGCCATGAGCGACGGCCGTTGCGGCATGGGCTGCCGCAGCGGCGCCGATCCGCCTCATACGCCGCCGCGCGTGCGCCTCGTCCGGCTCCGGGCGCTCCGGTCCCCCGGAGAAGCTGGAACCTGACGGCCGTCTGCCACTGTCCATCAGCCGTCTCCTCCCGCTCAGGGCCCAGTCCCCCAAGGGGAGCGATCAGCCGCAGAGGTGCTTTCCGTGCAGATCCGGTGGAACAACTACAAAATTTCACTGCCGCAGTCAATTACACGCACCTATCGTGATCACAGCCCACGCTCACACTCGTGTGGGCGCACCCCACCAGCCGAACGGTGCAACCCCCTCAGTACCTGGCCGAAGCCGGCCCGTCTGTGCCCACGCGTCCTGGACCCCACGCCCTGACTGCTCGGTGAACGCGAGGGCCGGGCCGGCTACTCGCGGCGCGCGAGGTCCTCGGGGTTGGGCTGGACCCGCGTCGTGTACGAGTGGCCGCTGTAGCCGACGGTCACCGTGTGCCGCAGCACGTCGTCCTCGGCGTCGTAGAAGACGTGCTCGATCTCCAGGTAGACCCGGTCGGTGGAGATGCCGTACGTGACCGTGCACGTCGCCGACTGATCCGCCGCGCGGGGTGGCGCAGGCCGGCCTCTCCATGTGAGCGATCCGGCTCTATGTGGCTTGGCTCAGTCGATGTCGCCATTGCCCATGAGTTCGAGGAGGCGGGAGAGGACCCGGAGGCAGGCATCGACCTCGGCGCCGGTGAGGTCGCCCCCCGCCTGGCTCAGAATCGCGCGTTCACGGTCGATCACGGCCGTGATGGCCGACCGGCCCCGATCGGTCAGCCGGTTGAGGGACGACCGCTTGTGGGCCGGATTGGGTGTGGACTCGACGAACCCCAGAGCCGTCGCGTCGTTGACCATGCGCTGCACGAACTGGCGGCTCAACGCCTGGGCCCGGCCCATCTCGGGAACGGTCATGGGCCCGTGCTCGCGCAGCAGGATCAGCACGGCCCGCACCCCCACCGACAGCCCCTGGGCGGACACGTCCTGCTCCACCTTGCGCTGGGTACGCCGGTACAGCGGCCCCACCAGGTCGAACACCTCGGTCAGCCGGTCGATCCGCTCTTCGGACGCGCGGCCCCGGTCTGTCTCACTCACCCCACCATGATGACACCTAGGTTGCCATGAATGATCTGTTCTGGCTTGACACCGGCACCGGTCGTCCACTTGTCCTGCTGCACGGCGGCTTCCTGGACCACGCGATGTGGGACGACCAGATCCCGTTCTTCGCTCCGCGGTACCGCGTCATCGCGCCGGACGCACGCGGCTACGGACAGTCCACAAACGCCGCCGCGCCGTTCCGGCACACCGACGATCTCGCCGCGCTGCTGCGCCACCTGGACATCGGTCCGGCGGTCCTGGCGGGCGTCTCCATGGGCGCCAGCGTTGCGGTCGACACCGCTCTGGAGCACCCGGAACTGGTCAGCGCCGTGGTCGTCGTCGGCGCCGGGACCAGTGAGCCGTACTTCACCGATCGCTGGACCACCGGCATCTGGGCCGCATGGCAGGCCGCGATGGCCGCCGGTGACCTGGACGCCTCGGTCGAGGCGTTCACGCTCTTCGCCGCGGGCCCGGACCGTACTCTCGACGATCTCGCTCCCGACGTCGTCGGCCGCCTGCGCGAGATGACCCGCAGCACCCTGTCCAAGCACGCCCCCGACGAACCTGACCTGCGCATCCCCGTCCACGACACGTGGAACCGTGCCGCGAAGATCGACGTGCCCGTACTGGCCATCAACGGCGCCATCGACTCACCCGACCACCTCGACATGGCCGAACGCCTCACCTGCACCGTTGTCAACGGCCACGCGATCTCGATCGACGGAACTGCCCACTACCCCAACGTGGAACGCCCGGGCGTCTTCAACAAGGCGCTCGAAGACTTCCTGCGTACCTTGTGACCACGCAACCGACTCCTCAGCCCCACGATCACCGATTGTCACTAACGGCGGCCAGATGGCTCCCAATAACTGCCCGCCAGCGGGGAATCCCAACTGGCCACCATCACCTGCGACCGAATCGTCACGAGGGAGACGCCAACGCATGAATACGCCACCATCGACATCTGAAGCGGAGCGGACTGACGGATCATCCGTCCAGATCGGCGCTCTCGTTCCGCTGACTCGGCCTGGCTGGGTCGAGGCAGGCCACCACTTGCTCGCTGGACTCGAACTGGCCGTTCGCGAAGTCAATGACGCCGGCGGCATCGGCGGAAGACCACTCGAGCTGGTAGTCCGAGACACCGCAGCTGATCCACAGAGCGCCGCGGAGGCCGTAGACGAATTGGCCCGCCTGGGCGTGGCTGCCGTGGCGGGGGAGTATCACAGCGTCGTCGCTCGCGCCGCTGCCGCCAGGGCCAACGCCCTCGGCCTGCCGTTCCTCTGCTCGTCAGCGGTTCTCGACGCGCTCACTGAACAGCCAACGCAATGGGTCGCCCGCCTCGCCCCGCCGCAGTCCCGCGGCTGGCAGATCTACGCAGACTTCCTCCTCGGCGCGGGCCACAACCGAATCGCCGTAGCAGCCCAGCCAAGTGTCTACTGGGCATCCGGGGCCCGCATTCTGCGGGACTACCTCGCTCCACGCGGCGGCACCGTCATCGAACTCGACATGAGCGCGCTCACCCCCGCAGCCGTGTGCGACGAACTCGTCGACAACCGCGCGACAGCCCTCCTTCTTCTGGTCGGCCACCCGGAGCCGGCCGTGCCGATCGTCAAGTCCGTCCGCCGCGACCAGCGCCTCGCCGAGATCATGATCGGTGCTCCGGCCGGACAACCGGAGTTCGCCGAATGGGCGAAGTTGCTCGGCGACAACGGCACCGCGATCCCGTTCTTGCGCTACCTGCCCGAGCACCTCAGCCCACTCGGTGCACGAGTCGAGACGGCCCTCCGCGAGCGGCTGGCCGAAGCGCCCTCCTTCGTCGCCTTCGAGGGCTACGACACCATCGCCGTCCTCGCCGATGTCCTGCGTTCTCACGGCGCGGACCGGGCGCGCACTGCCGAAGCCTGGCCGCGCGTCGCAGTCGAAGGCACCCGCGGGAAGATCCAGTTCTCCCGCACGCCAGGCATCAGCGTCTGGCAATGGGCTCGGCCGCCAATCCAAGTCGTTGATCGAGATCCAGCGGAACCCGATCGCTTTCGCGTCCTTCACGCCAGCTGAGAGAGCACAGAGGTCCGACGGCCCAGATCTGTCCGAACTTGAGGCTGTCGGCGGCGGCACCTCCGTCCCTGATGGATCGGCCGGGACCGACGCCGCAGTGACCGTGGGGCCGGCCCCGTCCCCTCTCCTCGACACATCAGTGCCCTCGAACGCCCTTCAAACGCGGGGCGGTTCGGGTCGGCGTACTGGGGTCGATAGTGAACGCACTAGCTGCTCTGTCCGGTGTGGACGGGTGATGCAGGTCTCGGCTGAGGGATCTTGAACGGGTGAGGGCCTTCCGGGTTCGGTGTGGATTGCGACGTCTACACCGACCGAAAGGCCCTCGTGCCCCACCGTAATGCACCCCTGACCGAGACCGGACGCCTGCGCCTGGCCCGCTGCGTCGTCGAGGACAACTGGCCCCTTCGCCGGGCGTGACGACGCCGTCGAGGTCAGGCGCAGCGGGTCGGCCAGCAGCTTCGCGCGGCGCTCGCCGAGCACTTCGAGGGCGACAGCCTTCGCCGATCCGAGTCGCTCGTATCGGGTCTGCAGGTCGGCCGGGTCGGTGGCCGGGCCGAGCTGCGCCTTGAGCCAGGCGCTGGCCGCCCGCCGGGACGGGGGTTCCCATAGGGGGCGCCGCACAACAA
>NZ_JBHVFF010000152.1:0-20525 GCF_042801895.1 Streptomyces sp. NPDC057543
GTCCATCACCGGGCGGACCACGTCCTCCGCCGCGTCGATGATCTCCAGGACGTCGATGCCGGTCCGGAAGCCCATCTTGGCGCAGACGGCGACCAGCGCTTCGACAGCCGTGTTGCCTGCGCCCGCACCGAGACGGCGGGTGGAACCGTCGATCTGCAGTGCGCCGGCTCTGATGGCGGCAATCGAATTCCCCGTGCCCAGCGCGAGGTTCTCGTGGCCGTGGAAGCCGACCTGGGCGTCGTCGCCGAGTTCGGCGACCAGGGCCCCGACCCGGGCGGTGACGTCGTCCATGACCATGGCGCCGGCCGAGTCGACGACGTACACGCACTGGCAGCCCGCGTCGGCCATGATCCGGCCCTGCCGCGCCAGGTTCTCCGGGGTGGTCGAGTGGGCCATCATCAGAAAGCCGACAGTCTCCAGGCCCATCTCACGGGCGAGCCCGAAGTGCTGGATCGCGATGTCGGCCTCGGTGCAGTGGGTGGCGATACGGCAGATACTCGCGCCGTTGCCGTGGGCGGCCCGGATGTCGTCCTTGACCCCGAGTCCGGGGAGCATCAGGAAGGCGATCTCCGCCTGCTGCGCGGTGTCCACCGCGATCTTGATCAACTGCTGCTCGGGGGTCTTGGAGAAGCCGTAGTTGAAGGACGAACCGCCGAGCCCGTCGCCGTGCGTCACCTCGATCACCGGAACGCCGGCGCCGTCGAGGGCCGCGACGACGGACCGTACGTCCGCGCCCGTGAACTGGTGCCGCTTGGCGTGCGAACCGTCGCGCAGCGAGGAATCGGTGATCCGGATGTCGAGGTTTTCCGAGTAGGGCATGCGGGGTGCTCCTTACGCGCCCGGGGCAAGAAGCGCCTTGGCGAACTCCTCACCGACCTTGGTGGCGGCGGCGGTCATGATGTCGAGGTTCCCGGCGTACGGCGGCAGGTAGTCGCCCGAACCCTCCACCTCCAGGAAGATCGCCACTCGCGCCATGCCGCCGTTCTCCGGGCGCGGATCGTCGAACTGCGGCTCGGTGCGCAGCCGGTAGCCGGGCACGTAGGTGGCAACCTGCTCGGCGATCTCCTTGACGGACTGGGTGATCGCGGTGCGGTCGGCGTCCTCGGGAATCGCGCAGAAGACGGTGTCGCGCATGATGACGGGCGGATCGGCCGGGTTGAGGATGATGATCGCCTTGCCGCGCTCGGCGCCTCCGATGGTCTCGATGCCGCGGGAGGTGGTGCGGGTGAACTCGTCGATGTTGGCACGGGTTCCGGGACCGGCGGAGACGGACGCGACGGACGCGACGATCTCCCCGTACGCCACGGGCACGATGCGGGAGACCGCGTACACCATGGGGATGGTGGCCTGGCCGCCGCAGGTGATCATGTTGACGTTGGGCTGGTCGAGGTGGGCGCGCAGGTTGGCCGGCGGCACGACGGCGGGGCCGACGGCGGCAGGGGTCAGGTCGACCGCCCTGATGCCGAGTTCGGCGTAGCGGGGGGCGTTGGCCCGGTGGACGTACGCCGACGTGGCCTCGAAGACGATGTCGGGAAGCTCTTCCTGCGCGAGCAGCCAGTCGACGCCCTCGTGGCTGGCCTCCAGGCCGCCCCTGCGGGCCCGGGTCAGGCCCTCGCTGTCGGGGTCGATGCCGATCATCCAGCGCGGTTCGACGAGTTCGCTGCGCTGCAGCTTGTACAGCAGGTCGGTGCCGATGTTGCCGGATCCGACGATCGCTGCGGTCGCCTTGGTCTTGGGGGTCATCATCACCTCAGATGAACGAGAGGGAGACCGGGCCCAGCCCGGTGAACTCGGCGGTGAAGGTCGCTCCCGCCGCCACGTCGACGGCCCGGGTGCAGGAGCCGGGCAGCACCACGTGCCCCTTCTTCAGGGGCACCCCGAAGCGGGCCACGGTGCGGGCGAGCCAGGCGACGGAGACAACTGGATCGCCGAGTACGGCGTCGCTGCGCCCCTCGGCCAGCAGCTCGCCGCCGCTGGTCAGCCGCGCGTCGATCGCCTTCAGGTCCAGCTCGTGCGGGTCCCGGCCCTCGCCGATGACGTATCCGGCGGCGGAGGCGTTGTCCGCGATGGTGTCGGCGATGCGGATCCGCCAGTCAAGGATCCGGCTGTCTATCAACTCCAGGGCAGGGACGACACGTTCGGTGGCGGCAAGCACGTCCGCCTCGGTGCAGTTCTCCCCGGGCAGATCGGCGCCGAGGACGAAGCCGACCTCGACCTCGATGCGTGGGTAGCAGTAGCGGGCGGCGGACACGGGGGTCTCGGGCCGCAGTTCCATATCATCGAGCAGATGGCCGTAGTCCGGCTCGTCAACGCCCATCATCTGCTGCATGACCGGGGACGACAGGCCGACCTTGTGGCCACGCACCTCGGCTCCGGCGTCGAGACGCCGACGGATGTTGAGGAGTTGGATCTCGTACGCGTCCTCGGCGTCGATGCCGAGGAAGGTCTCGGTCAGCGGGGCGACCGGCGTGACGCTGTGCTCTGCGGAGCGCAGGGTACGCGCCGCTTGCTGCCTGTGGGAGTCCGTGAGCATGGGGGTCCTCTGCGGGGCGTCGGGCTGTTCCGGGAGGCTAAGCGGGAGTCGTTCCGGGCCGGGAGAGGGAATTCCCGCTGACCGGGAAAGGGCCGGCGAGAAGGCCGGGAAAGGCGGAGGCAGACCAGGAAGACGCGGAGCCGGGACCGGGCGACGCGAGGCGAGTCGATGCCTTCAGCGAGTGGTGTGCCGCAGGCGGTGGGTTGACGGCATACCGGAACGGTCGGGTGATCGCGGCGCCGATGCCCCGGGCTCTGCCGGCGACCACCGTCACGCAGCCGCTCAGAACATCTCCCGGGACGGTTCGCCGTCAACACCTCGCGACCGACCAGCAGCAGTTGTGCCGGCAGTTCGCGGTGACCGGCGGGGACAAGTTCGCCGGGGTGGAATGGCATCCCGGCTCGAATGGCGCGCCGTTGCTCAACGGGGCGCTCGCGACGATCGAGTGCGAGCTGGTCGACACATTCCCGGGCGGCGACCACGTGATCGTGCTGGGCCGGATCACCGCCCTGGACCCCGCGGACCGGCCCCGGGAGACCGGGCCGCTGCTGTACTACCGCAGGACCTACGGGCGCCTGCGCTGAAGCTCTTCCAGGTCGGCCAGCATCGCGTCGGCCAGGTCCCGCTCGGCGGCGTAGTACCGCTCGGACCACTTCAAGGTGAGCGTGGGGTACGCCCATGCTGCCTCGCCGCGGGCACCCTCGACGTCCGCCCGGGCCCGGAGCCGCATCTTCTCCGCGTACTCCCGCTGCTGCGCGAGGACTTCACGCACTTGCTCAGGTTCCAGCAGATGACCGAGCCAGATCCGGAGCATCGCTCCGTGCTTGAGCACGGGCGGGTCGACGGGCGTCTCGCGCGCCCAGGTTCGTACGGCATGCATGCCGGCGTCGGTGATGGCGTAGACGCGCTTGTCACGATTGCCGGTCTCCTGCGCGACCATGCGCGAGGTGGCATAGCCGGCCTTCTCCAAGCGCTTGAGCTCACCGTAGATCTGGCTGAAGGACGGACTCCAGTAGAAGAAACGGAGCGACCAGTCCGCCCACTTCTTCAGGTCGTAGCCGGACAGTTCCTCGCCGAAGGAGAGAAGTCCGAGCACCGCCCAGCTCGTCGCGGGGAGCGCGAGCCGCTCACCATCACCGGCGCCCTCGCCCCGCCCACCACTGACCATCTTCTTCTCCACCACGCCCGCCAGTCTACGGCCGGGATCCCGACCCCCTTCCCCCACCTTCGACATGCCCGACAGAACTATTCCCATGAGGAATACAGAAGTCAGTACGGGAGGCACCGTGAAGTTCTCGGTGATCTTCGAGGCCCAGCTCGCCGACCCCACCCCCGAGCGCGTACGCCAGGTTTCTCTCCGGGACGGAATCAGTGCACCTCGAAGCGGTGGAGCAAATAGCCGTAGGCCGTCTGCCGCCTGATCCCCTGCATGCGTACATGGCGGGTCGTGACGGGCTGCGGGAGGTACACCGTATCGACGCCGGCCGCGGTTCTGCCGCGGCGTTCGACGACCGTGCGCCGCTGAAGGCCGTCGTCGGAAACCTGAACGTCGTAGTCGCGCCCACCGGGCACAGGGCGTTGAGCCGGTACGACCACGACGGCGAGCCGCCCGTCCCCCGGCCCCATCGAACACGCCCGGCCGGCCCGCCTCGCCGACGAGCTCGGCTTCGCCGCGTTGCGGGGATGCAACGCGTGGAACGGCGAGCCGGCGTACCTGATGCAGCGTATCTGCTGCTGGTCGGCACCGTGTTGGCCGTTTTGTAGCTATTGGCCGGCAGACCCGTGCCCATCGCGCGGCCTGCAGCGCCTGCTCGACGAGTCCCGCAGCCCGGGACACGTCGGTGCCCAGCGCCGTCAGTAAGGACGAACGGGCCGGCCCCACACACACTCGTACTCTTTTCCCGTGCCTGCCTCCCGTCTGTATCGCGTCGCCGTCCTTGTGCTCGAGGGTGCGAAGCCGCTCGATGTCGGCATTCCCGCACAGGTGTTCACGACCCGCGCGAGCATGCCTTACGAGGTGCGGGTGTGCGGCGCCGCACCCGGGCTCGTGACCGGCGGCGACGGCCTGTCGTACAACGTCGCCCACGGCCTCGACGCTCTTGCGTGGGCCGACATCGTCTTCATCCCCGGCTACCGGTTCCCCGACCGCGACGACCCGCCCCAGGCCGTCGTTGACGCGCTGATCGCGGCCCACGATCGGGGCGCGCGGCTCGCCGCCATCTCGACGGGCGCCTTCGCGCTCGCCGCCACGGGCCTGCTCGACGGCAAGCGCGCCACGACGCACTGGCATTACGCGCGCGCACTTGCGGCGAGGCATCCGCTCGTCCAGGTCGACGAGAACGTTCTGTTCGTCGACGAGGGCAGCGTGCTGACGTCGGCCGGCGCCGCCTCGGGCATCGACCTGTGCCTGCACATTCTGCGCGGCGACCTCGGGGTGGCCGCGTCGAACCACGCGGCCCGGCGCCTGGTCGCGGCCCCCTACCGCAGCGGCGGTCAGGCGCAGTACGTGCCACGCAGCGTGCCCGAGCCGCTCGGCGAGCGGTTCGCCGCCACCCGCGAGTGGGCGTTGCACCGGCTGGGCGAGCCCCTCACCCTCGAGGTGCTCGCCAGGCACGCGGCGGTGTCGCCGCGCACGTTCTCGCGGCGCTTCGTCGAAGACACGGGGTACACGCCGATGCAGTGGGTCATGCGTGCCCGCATCGACGTGGCCCGTGAGCTGCTCGAGCGTTCGGAGCGGAGCGTCGAGCAGATCGCCGCCGATGTAGGCCTCGGCACGGGTGCGAATCTGCGGCTGCACTTCCAGCGCATCCTCGGCACCACGCCGAGCGAGTACCGGCGCACCTTCGCCCAGGGCGAGTAGCCCGCCGCCGTGGCGCGATCCTTTCGAGCCGTGGCACTCACGCCGCTGTCACGGGCGGACGCTGCAAGCGAACCTGATGGCGAACCGAAGGGACACCGCTCATGACTCGCATCGCCATCAACGGATTCGGCCGCATCGGACGCAATGGGCTGCGCTCACTGCTCGAACGCGACAGCGACCTCGAGGTCGTCGCCGTCAACGACCTCACGGAGCCCGCCACCCTCGCGCGGCTGCTCGCCTACGACACGACGGCCGGCCGGCTCGGTCGCCCGGTGACCGTCGACGGGGAAGCCCTTGTCGTGGACGGCCGTCGCATCACGGTGCTCGCTGAGCGCGAACCGGCGCGGCTGCCGTGGGCCGAGCTCGGCGTCGACATCGTGCTCGAGGCGACCGGCCGCTTCACGTCGGCCACGGCCGCCCGCGCCCACCTCGACGCAGGTGCGAAGAAGGTACTCGTCAGTGCGCCGTCGGACGGCGCCGATGTCACGCTCGCGTTCGGGGTCAACACCGACGCGTACGACCCGGCCGTGCACACGATCATCTCGAACGCCTCGTGCACGACCAACGCGCTTGCGCCGCTGGCCGCGGTCCTCGACGAGCTCGCCGGCATCGAGCACGGCTTCATGACGACGGTGCACGCCTACACACAGGAGCAGAACCTGCAGGACGGCCCGCACCGCGACGCCCGCCGCGCTCGCGCCGCCGCTGTCAACATCGTGCCGACCACGACGGGCGCCGCCAAGGCGATCGGCCTCGTGCTGCCGAACCTCGATGGCAAGCTGGCGGGCGACTCGATCCGCGTACCGGTTCCGGTGGGCTCGATCGTCGAACTCAACACCACCGTCACCCGCGACGTGACGCGCGACGACGTGCTGGCGGCGTACCGCGCCGCGGCAAAGGGGCCGCTCGCCGGCATCCTCGAGTACTCGGACGACCCGCTCGTGTCCTCCGACATCACGGGCAATCCCGCCTCGTCGATCTTCGACTCGGCCCTCACCCGCGTCGACGGCCGCCACGTCAAGGTGGTCGCCTGGTACGACAACGAGTGGGGCTTCTCGAACCGCGTGATCGACACGCTCGAGCTCCTCGCCACCCGCTGACCGGACGCCGGGGCGGCCCCGCCGTCTGCTCCCGGAACCAGCCGAGAGCAGCTTCATGAATACCGGAGCCCTCGCATACGTGACGGGTACCGGTTTCCCGTCCCCGGCCTCTCCCCCGCCGTCGCCCGTGCCGGCCGTCGGCGCCGATCCGACAGCAGCCCGGGCGCGCGGCCCCGCAGTCGGTGCGAGGGCCCTGGCGGGCGGACGGATCGTGGACCTCATCGGCCCGCGGCGGTCGCTGGTCACTCTTTCTGTTCTTCTCCTCCGCAGCACTGGCGTTGATCCTGGCTTCGCCCGGTGTCGGACTCCTGCTGGGCTCGGTCCCACGGGCGAATTCCGCAGGCGCGGTCGGTGTCGTGCTCAGCCATGTGTCGATTCCGGCTGACGGGCGCAGGGCGGGCTCGACCCACGTCCCGATGAACTGGAAGGCGTGCCGTCGCACCGAGATCGCGAGGACGGCGGTACGGAGGCGGCGGAGTACCGGCTTTGGGTGGCCCCGGAGCAGGCGCGACCGGTCGACGGCGTCGACTACGACCAGCTCGGCTCACTCAGCCCGATGCTGAGCGCCGTGGTGCTGTGGACCACGCGGTACATCGACGCTGCGGTCACCCGGCTCCGCGCGCAGGGCTACGGGATCCGCGACAAGTACGTCGTACGACTGACTCCGTTCAAGCAGCGAAACGTGAACTTCCTGGGCCGCCACACCTTCCTCGTCTCCGCCCCGCGTGAGGGCGTGCGCCCGCTGCCAAATCCGGACACCCCCGGCCTCGACGACGACAACGGTGCGGACGAGGACTGAACGAAAGTCCGGGGCCGAGAAGGGCAGTGATCAGCTTGCGAGCCGTTGCCCTGGTCAGCCACTTCAGGGCCGGGCAGCGGCGGGGATACGGGTGGCGCCAGGAGACGGGCCCGGGTCACGCGGTCACCTTGGCGATGAACGCGGCAAGGTTCGCCACGGTCCGCAGGACCTTCTCCTCCAGGGTGAGGGACTCGTGGAGGCGTGCACCGATGCCCGCGTCCTTCTTCCCGCGTACATACAGGGAGCAGGCCAGGTCGCTGCACATATAGATGCCGACCGAGTTGCCCTGCTGCCCGGCCTTTCCGGACCTCGGCGCGACCATCAGGGAGACGCCCCCGGTGTGGGTGGTCACGCACACCGAGCACATGCTGCGCCGCATCTGCCAGGAGCCGACGCCGGAGGAGCGCAGCTGGACGCCGACCGGGCGGCCGTCCAGCTCGGTCACGAGGTAGGCCCGGTCGGGGGCCTGGGGATCTCGCCAGCCCAGGAAGTCCAGATCGTCCCAGCACCGCTCGGCCAGGTCACGGGGGACGCTCAGGCGCTTGGCCGCGCCCTTGGTGCAGTTCACGAACGCGGTACGAATCTCTCGCTCAGTCAGTGGCTTCATAAAGGACACGCTAATTTGCCTAATCGAGTTAGGCAAGTGCATAATCATCGATGTCAGGGATGAGAAGCGATTCGGAGGATGAACATGGCACGGGCCGAACGGGTAGGACTGACCACGGAGCGCCTGGTCCGGGCGGGGGCAGAGCTGGCCGACGAGGTCGGCTTCGAGCAGGCGACCCCCGCGGAACTGGCTCGGCGGTTCGGCGTCAAGACCGCGAGCCTGTACTCGCACGTGAAGAACGCCCACGACCTCAAGACCAAGATCGCTCTGCTCGCCCTGGAGGAACTCGCCGACCAGGTCTCCACCGCGGTGGCCGGACGGGCCGGCAAAGACGCCCTGACCGCTTTCGCGAACGTCTACCGCGACTACGCCCTCAAGCACCCGGGGCGCTTCGCCGCAGCCCAGTTCCGGCTCGACCCGCAGACGGCGGCCGCCAGCGCCGGCGTTCGGCACGCCCAGATGACGCGGGCGATCCTGCGCGGATACGACCTGGCCGAACCGCACCAGACGCACGCAGTACGGCTGCTGGGCAGCGTCTTCAGCGGCTACGTCGGCCTGGAGACCGCGGGCGGCTTCAGTCACAGCACCCCTGACTCGCAGGAGAGCTGGACCGAGATCCTCAACGCGCTCGACGCCCTGCTGCGCAACTGGCCCGCCGCCTCCTGACCAACCTTTCCGGCCTTCTCTGGCAACCGACCCCCGATCGAAGAGACCAACGAGATGAACACCGAGCACCGCTGGACCACCACCCCCATCACCGCCGACCTCCTGCGCGGCGCCCTCGACCTGGAACGCACCGAACGCGGCGTAATGCCCCACCGATTGCCCGCGCACGCCCGGCAGCAGATCCCCGACGGCCAGCTCGCCATGGCGGAGTCACAACCCTCCGGAGTGCGACTGGCCTTCCGCACCCGGGCCACCGCCGTCGAGCTTGACGTCGTGGCCACCAAACGGGTCTACGTCGGAGCGCCGCCACGCCCCGACGGGGTGTACGAGCTCCTCGTCGACGGGCGGCTCGCGGGCCGGGCCAGCGCGACCGAGGGCGACATGCTCACCATCGACATGACCGCCGGGACCGCACAAACCCGTCCCGGGCCGGTCGACACCCTGCGCTTCACCGGCCTGCCGGACGACGAGAAGGACGTCGAGATATGGCTGCCGCACGACGAGACCACCCAGCTGGTCGCCCTGCGCACCAACGCCCCCGTCCACACACCACCGCCCAGCGGCCGCAAGGTCTGGCTGCACCACGGCAGTTCGATCAGTCACGGCTCCAACGCCGCCACCCCAACCGGGACCTGGCCCGCGCTGGCCGCCGCCCTGGGCAGGGTCGAACTGATCAACATGGGATTCGGCGGCAGCGCTCTGCTCGACCCGTTCACCGCCCGCACCATGCGCGACACCCCCGCCGACATGATCAGCATCAAGATCGGCATCAACATCGTCAACGCCGACCTGATGCGGCTGCGCGCGTTCGGCCCGGCCGTCCACGGCTTCCTCGACACCATCCGCGACGGCCACCCCACCACCCCGCTGCTGGTCGTCTCCCCCATCTATTGCGCCATCCACGAGAACACGCCCGGCCCCAGCGCCCCGGACCTCAGTGCCATGAGCGAAGGGCGGCCGCGGTTCGTGGCCACCGGCGATCCCACGCAGAGCGCCGCCGGGAAACTGACCCTCACCGTGATCCGGGACGAGCTGGCCCGCATCGTCCAGCAGCGTGCCACCACCGACCCGAACCTGCACTACCTCCACGGCCTCGACCTCTACGGCGAGGCCGACCACGCCGAACTGCCGCTGCCCGACAATCTGCACCCGGACCCTGCGACCCACCAGCGCATCGGCGAACGCTTCGCCCACCTCGCCTTCGACGGCGGCCCTTTCACCACGGAGAACCGCTGACCGGCTGCCGGACAGGAAGGGCGCACCAGCGCGCCTCGCAGGCATTCGGAGTGCCGCGTGGATGCCGAAGGCCCCTGGCCGGTGAACCCGGCCAGGGGCTTCTCCGACTCACCGGCGGACCATAGGGCCTGGTCCCACTTCGCGGCAGGACCCTGGAGGCTCGCGCCGCCGGGATGACAGGGTACGCCTCGGGGTGCAGCTCAGAGTTCCAGTGGTCGAGCGGCTCGTCGTACGTGATCACTCGGACCGGTAACTGCCGTACGCAAAGGCAGACTTCGACCCAGCATATGCTCCGACGAAGGAACACACATACCCAGCACGAAGGCCGTTGGCAGGTCCTGCGGTCGATGCGGCCTTGCACGGCCCCGCCTCCCGCAACTACTACGACCGCTGCCGAACCCGAGGCAAAACCCACACCCGAGCCCCCCTCCGCCTCGCCCGCCACCGCATCAGCGTCCTGGCTCGCCGGGCGGGGCTCGCTCATCGAGTGCGGCCCGCTGCCCGCCCGGCACGGGAAACACGAACCCTTCGAGGTCCTCGTCGCTCTCCACCTGGTCCAGCGGCACTCCGCGTCCAAGGAAATCGACAGGTGAGTCGTGCCCCGTCGGCGTCGGCCCATCGCCGGGAGGCAACCTGGTGCACCGCGCCGTCGTCCTCAACGGCGGGTCGTCTCTAGGAGGTCATGCGGTGGGTAAGCACGCCGACATCGTCACACCGCTGCCGCAACTGCTCGGGCACCACGCCCGGCGCCTCGGGGACAAGGTCTGTTTCGAGGACCGGCTCCGGCGTGTGACCTACCGGGAGCTGGAACGGAGGACCGCACGGCTGGCCGGTCACCTGGCCGGCCTCGGCCTGGCGCGCGGTGACCGGGTGGCCGTACTGCTCGGCAACCGTGTCGAGGCGGTCGAGAGCCTGCTCGCCGCCACCCGCGCGAGCGGCGTGGGCGTTCCTCTGGACCCCGGGAACTCGGAGGAGGAGCTGACCCGCCTGCTGGACGACAGCGGGGCACGGGTACTCATCACCGATGACGCCTGCCTGACGCGGCGGCGAACGCTGCCGTTGCGCCCCGGGTTGACCGTGGTGGTGGCCGAAGGCGGCGCCGAGGACGGGGCCGGGAACGCGCCTTCGTGCGCGGACGGCGTGGAGCCGGCGGACGGGGCCGGCGGAGCCGGGGGCCGGCCCGCCGGGGTCGCGGGCGCGGGCGGCGTTCTGCGGTTCGAGGAGTTGGCGGGTACGGAGCCGCGGACGCCGGCCCGGGACGATCTCGCACTGGACGAAGTGGCCTGGCTGCTCTACACCTCGGGCTCCTCCGGCACACCCAAGGGCGTCCTGTCCACGCAGCGCAACCGCCTCGCGCCGGTCGCGACGGGCCTGGTCGGTGTCCTGGGCCTGTGCGAACGGGACCGTGTGCTCTGGCCGTTGCCCCTCCATCACGCGATGAGCCAGATTGTGTGTTTCCTCGGGGTGACCGCGGTGGGGGCGAGCGCGGTGCTGCTGCCCCGGTTCTCGGTGACGGGGGTGCTCGGCGAACTACGCCGTGGGGACGCCTCGTTCACCTTGCTCGGCGGGGTTCCGACTACGTATTCGGCGCTGCTCGACGCGGTCCGGGGCAAGGAGAGCGGTAAGGACGGCGGCGGTCTCGGCGCCCCCGCGCTGCGGGGTTGTGTCAGTGGTGGCGCCGCGGCGGGGCCTGGGTTCCGCGAGTCCTTCGAGGCGATCTGCCGTGTGCCTTATCTGGAGCACTACGGCAGCACGGAGGCGGGCCCGGTCACCATGCCGACGCCGGGCGAGGCGACGACGTCCGGGGCGTGCGGCCGGGTGCTGCCCGGCATCCGGGTCCGGGTCGGCGGGGGCCCCGACGGCCGGGACACGGGCGAGGGCGAGTTGTGGGTCAGCGGGCCCGGGGTGATGGCCGGTTACCACGGCAGGCCGGAAGCCACTGCGGAGGTACTGCGCGATGGCTGGTTCCGCACGGGTGACCTGGCCACGATCGATGCCCTCGGTGGACTGGCCGTCACCGGCCGGGCGAGTGATCTGATCATTCGGGGCGGGGTGAACATCCATCCTTCGGAAGTGGAGGCGGTGCTGCGGCGGTTGCCGGGGGTCGCGGACGCCGCCGTGGCCGGACGTCCGCACCCCGTCTTCGGCGAGGTGCCGGTCGGCTATCTGGTTGCCGAGGCCGGCGGCGTGCTGGACAGGGGGCACATCCTCGCCGCCTGCCGTGCGGAACTGTCCGGCTTCAAGGTGCCCGCCGAGCTGTTCGAGGTGGAGGACATCCCCCGTACCGCCTCCGGGAAGACCCTGCGGCGGGATCTCGCCGACCTGCCGGCCCGGGCGCTGGGCACGGACGCCGCCGGGAAGCCGTCGGAGGACCTGCTGGCCCTGGTGCGGGGCGAGGTGGCGGCCGTGCTCGGCTGTACGGCTCAGGCGGTCGAGCCGAGCACGGCGCTGCGGGACCTGGGTATGGACTCCTTGACGGCGACGGTGCTGCGGGAGCGTTTGTCGGCGGTGACCGGCCTGCCGCTCTCCGAGGCCGTCGCCTTCGACTTCCCCACGGCCGCGGCACTCGCCGCCCACCTCGGGGAACGCAACGCCGCCGCGCCGGTCGGCGCCGGGCGCGTGGACCGGAGTGCGGCCCGGTCGGACGACGATCCCGTGGTGATCGTGGGGATGGCTTGCCGCTATCCCGGAGAGGTGACCTCTCCCGAGGAGCTGTGGCGGCTGGTGGCCGACGGGAGGGACGCCATCGGCCCCTTCCCCACCGACCGGGGCTGGGACGTCCGGGCGCTGTACGACCCGGACCCCGGGCGGCCCGGACGGACGTATGTGCGCGAGGGGGGTTTCCTCTCCGGTGCGGACCGCTTCGACCCCGGCTTCTTCGGCATCTCGCCCCGCGAGGCGTTGGCCATGGACCCGCAGCACCGGCTGCTGCTCGAAGTGGCGTGGGAAGCTTTCGAGTACGCCGGTCTCGTCCCCGGCACTCTGCGCGGCTCGGCGACCGGGGTGTACGTCGGGCTGATGTACAGCGACTACGCGCGCGGCCTGGCAAGGACGCCGGAGCATGTCGAGGGGTACCTCGGCCTCGGCAACGCCGGAAGCGTCGCCTCGGGTCGTATCGCGTACGCCTTCGGCCTCGAAGGCCCGGCCCTCACCGTGGACACGGCATGTTCCTCGTCCCTGGTGGCCCTGCACCTGGCGGCCCAGGCGCTGCGCCGGGGCGAGTGTGCTTTCGCGTTGGCCGGTGGCGCCACGGTGATGTCGGGGCCCTCGTCGTTCGTGGAGTTCAGTCGCCAGCGGGCGCTGGCGCCGGACGGCCGCTGCAAGGCGTTCGGTGCGTCCGCCGACGGCACGGGGTGGGCCGAGGGCGCCGGCATGCTGCTGCTGAGCCGGTTGTCGGAGGCGCGCCGCGCCGGGCTTCCGGTACTGGCCGTGGTGCGCGGCTCCGCGGTGAACCAGGACGGGGCGAGCAACGGGCTGACCGCACCGCACGGGCCGGCGCAGCAGCGGGTGATCCGGCAGGCGCTCACGGACGCGGGGCTGACTCCCGGGGACATCAACGCCGTGGAGGCGCACGGCACCGGCACCCGGCTGGGCGACATCATCGAGGCGGAGGCCTTCATCGCGACGTACGGGCGGCAGGAGCGGCAGCATCCCCTCCGGTTGGGCTCGGTGAAGTCGAACATCGGGCATACCCAGGCCGCTGCCGGAGTGGCCGGTGTGATCAAGATGGTGCAGGCGATGCGGCATGGTGTGCTGCCGCGTACGTTGCACGTCGACGAGCCGACGCCCCGGGTCGACTGGTCGTCGGGGCGGATCGCGTTGCTGACCCGGCCGGTGGGGTGGCCCGCGGCGGATCGTCCGCGCCGGGCAGGGGTGTCGTCGTTCGGGATCAGTGGCACCAACGCCCATGTGGTGCTCGAAGAGGCTCCCGGTGACGGGGAGGCCGCATCGCTGAGCGCCCCGGCGGACGGCGGGGCGGCGAAGGGCCCCGTCGGGCCCGGGGTGGAGCTGGAGTGTGCGGCGCGCCCTGGGCGGACCGCGGTGGCCTTTCCCGTGTCAGCGAAGAGCGTGCTGGGGCTGCGGGCCCAGGCGCGACGGCTGTACGACCATGTGGCCGCCGCTCCTGACGCGTCCCTGGTGGACATCGGGTACTCGCTCGCCACCACGCGTGCGGCCTTGGAGCACCGGGCCGTGGTGGTGGCCCGGGACCGTGCCGAGCTGCTCCGCTCCCTGCGGGCCGTGACGGAGGGCGGCGGCCGGCCCGGGGTGCACACGGGCACGTCCCGCCATCACGGCTCGCCGGCCTTTCTCTTCACCGGCCAGGGCAGTCAACGCGTCGGCATGGGCCGCGAACTGTACGAGTCGCGGGATCTGCATCCGGCCTTCGCCGAATCGCTGGACGAGTGCTGTGCCCTGCTCGACCCGCTGCTGCCGGTGCCGCTGCGGGACGTCATGTTCGCCGGGCCCGGTACGGAGACGGGCGCGTTGCTGGATACGACCCGCTTCGCGCAGCCGGCGCTCTTCGCCCTGGAGACGGCGTTGTTCCGGCAGTTCGAGGCGTGGGGGGTACGCCCCGCCCTGGTGGCCGGGCACTCGGTGGGCGAAGTGGCGGCGGCGCATGTCGCCGGGGTGTTGTCCCTCGCGGACGCGTGCACATTGGTGGCGGCCCGGGGCCGGCTGATGGACGCGCTGCCTTCGGGCGGCGCGATGGCGGCCTTGGCCGCCGGCGCGGACGAGGTGGCTGCCCACCTCCCCGGGACCGGGTGTGCGGTGGAGATCGCCGCGGTCAACGGGCCTGCGTCGGTCGTTGTCTCCGGCGACGAGTCGGCGGTGCGGGAGGTGGCCGCGTACTTCCGGAAGCGGGGCCGTTCGGTGACGCCGCTGCGGGTTGGCCATGCCTTCCATTCCGCTCGGATGGAACCCATGCTGGCCGAGTTCGCGGACGTGGTCCGGCGTCTGTCCTTCGCCGCGCCGCGGCTGCCTCTGATCACCGCGGTGCCGGGCCGCGCGGCCACGGCCGAGGAGGTGTGCACGCCGGAGTTCTGGGTGGACCATGTCCGCCGTCCGGTCCGCTTCGCCGATTCGGTGGCGTACCTGGGTGAGCAGGGCGCGGCACACTACGTCGAACTGGGGCCGGACGGGGTGCTCACCGGCCTGGTACGCGATTGCCTCGCCGTGTCCAAGCCGTACCCGGACGGCCCGGACACGGGCGAAGCGGGCGGTGGCGAAGCGGGCGGTGGCGAGCGGGGCCCGGTCCCGCTGGTTCTGCCGACACTGCGCGGGAAGCGGCCGGAGGCGGACGCCCTGCTCGACACGCTGGCCGCGCTGCACGCCCACGGCGTCCCCGTCAACTGGCGCGCTGTCTTCGCCGGGTGCGGCGGGCGGCGCGTCGCCCTGCCCACGTACGCCTTCCAGCGCCGCCGGTACTGGCTGGAGGCCGACCCGGAGCAGCCGCCCGTGTCGCCGACGGCCGGGCCTGCCCATCCGTTCCTGCGGTCGGGCACCCGCACGGCCGACGACGACGGGCTGCTGCTGAGCGGGTTGCTGTCGGTGCAGGAGCAGCCGTGGCTTGCCGACCACGTGGTGGCTGGCGAGATCTTGCTGCCGGCGACTGCGTTCGTCGAAATGGCCATCCACGCAGGCGAGTTGGCGGGCGCGGCCGTCCTGGACGAGCTCGTGCTGACCGCGCCGCTGCCGCTGCCCTCCGCCGGTGCCGTCGCCGTGCAGGTGAGGGTGGCGGGGGCGGACGGGGCGGGGCGGCGGGCTGTGCTCTTCCACTCCCGGCCGCATACTCCGGCGGGTGACGGGCCCTGGCTCCGGAACGCCACCGGCACTCTTTCGCCGGCGCAGCCGCCCGCGGACCGGGAAGCGGCCGCGGGCGGGACCGGCGGCGTGCCCCGGCCGGGCGCGTCCTGGCCGCCGGAGGAGGCGATGCCCCTGGATGCCGACGGTCCGGGGTCCGGACCGTATGAGCGACTGGCCGCCGACGGGCTGCGTTACGGCCCCGCCTTCCGGGGCATGCGCTCTGTCTGGAGGCACGGGGAGGAGTTGTACGCGGACGTCGCGCTGCCCGAAGCGGCCCGGACTCCGCGCCGGGAGGCGGACGGCCCGGGGTTCGTCCTGCATCCCGCACTGCTCGACGCGGCGCTGCACGCCCTGGCCCTGGACGGCCTTGTCGCGAACGATTCCGGGGCAGCCGGTCCGGCGGCCGGCGGCCTGTCCCTGCCGTTCGCCTTCAGCGGGGTGCGTGTGCACACCGCTGGTGTGCGGCGCTTGCGGGTACGGGTGGCCCCCGGGCCGGACGGTCGGGCCGGAGTGGAGCTGGCCGACGAGACGGGCTCACCGGTGGCGACGGTCCGTTCGCTGACGCTCCGGCCTCTTCCGCGTACCGGCTCGACGACGGACGCAGTCACCGGTGCTCTCCACCGGACGGACTGGGTGGCGCCGGCCGAGCCGTCCGCACCCGTGGTGATGCCCCGCTGGGGGGTTCTGGGCGAGGCCGGCACATGGCTGGTGGACGCTCTCGCACCGCCGGGTTCCGGCGTCCCGGTGTACCGCGGCCCGGCGGCGTGTGACGCGTCGTCGGCCGTCGTCGTGGCACCGTGTCCGCCGCCGGACACGACTGGCGGCGGCCAGGACCGGGCTGCCGGATTGCTGCGGGCAGCGGAGTGGGCGCTGAGGCTCGTGCAGGAGTGGCTCGCCGAGCCGCGGATGTCCCGCTCGCGTCTCGTCCTCGTGACGTCCGGTGCCGTCACTTCGGCCGACGACGGATTCCCCGCGGATGGTGCCGGTCGCGGGAGTGACGTCCGATCCGGCGGGACGGCGTCCGTACCGTTGCACACGCCGGTGTGGGGACTGGTCCGCTCGGCCCTGCGGGAGAATCCGGGCCGCTTCGCCCTGATCGACGTCGACGAGCACCCCGACTCCTGGAGTGCCCTGCCCGCCCTGCTGGCCGCCCCGGTGTCGGAGGCAGCCGTACGCCGGGGGACGGTGTACGTGCCGAAGCTGGTGCCACTGGACGAGGCGGCAGCGAAGCCACGGAAGAGGCGGACGCTCGACCCTGAGGGCACCGTCCTGGTCACCGGCGGCACCGGTTCCCTGGGGATGCTGGTGGCGCGGCACCTGGTCGCCACTCACGGTGTCAGGCATCTGCTGCTCGCCGGCCGACGCGGGCCGGACGCTCCGGGGGCGCGGGAACTCGTCGCGGAACTGTGCGAGGCGGGGGCCCAGGTGGCCGTTCACGCCTGTGATGTCGCTGACCGGACCGCGCTCGCGGCCCTGCTCGACGCTGTGCCGGCGGCCCACCCGCTGACCGGCGTCGTGCACACCGCGGGGGTGCTGGACGACGGTGTCGTCGCGGCGCTCACCACCGACCGGGTGAGGCGGGTGATGCGCCCCAAGGTGGACGCCGCCCTCGCTCTGCACGAACTGACCCGGGGTCACGACCTGGCCGTGTTCGCGCTGTTCTCCTCGGTGGCGGGTACGTTCGGCTCCGCGGGTCAGGCCAATTACGCCGCGGCCAATTGTGTGCTGGATGCCCTGGCGCGGCACCGCGGGCGGCTCGGACTGCCCGGTACGTCGATCGTCTGGGGCCCCTGGCAGCAGGACGACGGCATGATGGCGCACCTCGGCGACGCGGATCTGCAGCGAATGGCCCGTTCCGGGTTCGGCCCGCTCCGGCCGGAAGAGGGGCTGGCTCTCTTCGACGCGGCCGTGGCCGGCGACGAACCCGTGGTGGTGGCGGCCCGCCTGGCCCCGGCCGCTCTCCGCGCCAGTGAAACGGCGGCGAACTGGCTCCGAACCCCTGCTGCCGACGGGAACGGGGACCGACTCGGCCGGTCGCCGGCGGCTGCTTCTCCCGGCGAGATGCGCGGGATGCCGCTCACCCAGGTCCGGACCTTGGCAGCCCGCGTCCTGGGCCATCGGGAGGCGGCGGACGAGATCGACGAGGACGCCCTGCTGGCGGACCTGGGGCTGGATTCCCTGGCCGCGGTCGATCTGCGCAACGAGCTCTCGGCGTGGACGGGGCTGGCACTGCCGTCCACGCTGCTGTTCGACTTCCCGACGCCGCGCGCGCTCGCCACCGAGCTGACGCGCCGGTATGCCGCCGAGGCACCTTCTGCGGGTGCCGCGTCCGACGGCCGGGCACGGCCTGAGGCCGCCGACTCCCCGGACTCCCCTGGCCGGCCGGCGGACGACGGTCCGGGAAGCGGTACGGGGGCGGGCGCTCCGCCGGACGCCCGGGGGCAGATCACCGAAGCACCGCATGCCGGGGAAGCCCCGGACTCCCTGGGCACGCTCTTCCGTACCGCATGCGCCCGGGGTCAGAGCTGGGACGGCATGGCGCTCCTCACCATCGCGGCGCGCCTCCGCCCGGTCTTCGACAGGACCGGGGCGCCCGGTGCGACGCACGAACCCGTCATTCTCGCGGCGAGCGGCGCGGGGCCCCGGCTGGTGTGCTTCCCCGCACTCAGCGCGCTGTCCGGACCGCAGGAGTACGCGCGCCTAGGTGCCGGGCTGCGAGGACTGCGGCCGGTTCTCGCGGTGCGGCACCCGGGGTTCGAGCCCCGAGAGGCTCTGCCCGCCACACTGGACGCTCTCCTCACCGCGCAGGCCACTGCCGTCCGCGCAGCCGCGAGCGAGGGCCCCTTGGTACTGCTGGGGCGTTCGGCCGGTGGCTGGGTGGCCCATGCCGTGGCCGAGCGTCTGGAGTCCGAGGGTGCCGCACCGGTGGCCGTCGTCCTGCTGGACACCTATCCTCCCGGTCACGGTGACCAGGAGCAGGCGCTCTCCGCGATGACGTCGGACATGCTGCGCCGGGCGGCGCAGTTCGCCTCTGCCAGTCCCGATCGGCTCACCGCCATGGCCGGATACTTCGAGCTCTTCCGTGGCTGGAAGCCCGCGCCGCTCGCCTGTCCCACCCTGTACGTACGAGCCCGGGACCCACTGCCCGGCGCCGGCCCCGCCCCGGACTGGAGCCGGCCGCACGCCGAGGTCACTGTGCCGGGGGACCACTTCACCATGCTGGAGGAACATGCCCGTACCACCGCACTCGCCATCCACCAGTGGCTCGGCAGCCGGTTCTGAGGACGTCCTGAGCGAGGCGCGGGTGCGGGCGTTGACGGCTCCGTCCCAAGCAACCCCGCGCCCGCCTTCCTCGCGGTCAGTGCCGTTCTCTGTCCGGGCCACGACAGCAAACGGCGGACATGCGGCCGGAACGGGCGTCGGCGCCAGACATCCTGCTTCCTCCGCTGCGGGCCTGCTTCCTCTGCTGCGGGCCGAGGAGCCACGGAAGGGTCCGTCATGGCACCGGACGAGACAACCTCAGTCTCGGCCGGCCACGCCTGACCGGTCGGACGTCGGTCGGCTGGAGCTCTCGCCCCTGTGCCCGTAAGGCCGGCGGACTCTGGCCCCGTTCGTCCGGCCTGTACACCGCGCAGGAACTGCGGATCAAGCTGCGCCGCGCCTGACTTCGCGCCTCTGAGGGTCCCAGAGGCGGCACCGGGTCCGGCCCTGCTGGGCCTCTCAGCTCGGTGGTGGGTCGCCGCGGACGAAGAGGGCTGGGGCGGGGATCCTGCTCTTCCTCCGCGGCAAGTCGGACGCGGACGACGGACAGGTCACGCCAGGCGATGCCGGTGCGGATCTTGTAGACCATGCCGTTGATGACCTGACGGTCGTCAACCCGAGGTCTTCCGGTCACGGCCCGGCGTACGAGGGGAGCAGGTAACTCCCATTCCTGGTCCGTGAGTTCATGTCGAGGCAGTACCGCACCACGATCCACCACCCGAATGATCTTTGAAGTCGGGCCCTGGTCAGCACCGGTGACTTCCAGCCAACTTCGATTGGTCAGCCGTCGATCGGTGTCTCGGTACCGCGCACGGACGGCGCCGACGCCGAAGATTCCCGTCAACCCATTACCAAGCGTTTACTGAGCAGATACCTTTCTCCTTGCCGGTGGCAGGGGGCGGAGCGATCCGGCCGTCCCTGCCTGTCCCGGAGTACCGCCGTACGTTGATCGGCCCGTTTTCGGCCATTGCGCCAGTCTCTCAAGGACCGCCGGAAGGAAGCGTTTTGAACGCTCGGAACCGCCGCACCACCGTAGCCGCCGTATCCGTCGCAGGGCTCATAGCGCCGCTGCTGCTGATCGGATCGGGCACCGCCTCCGCCCACAGCGACCCTGCCAAGGAGGCTGCCAAGCTCGCAAAGAAGCTCGTCAAGAAGAGCAACGCCGACGATGCCTACGAGCATCTGAAGCAGTTCCAGCGGATCGCTGACAAGAACGGGAACACCCGGGTGGCCGGGTCGGAGGGGCACCGGCAGTCGGCCGAGTACGTCGAAGGCCTGCTGAGGAAGGCCGGGTACTCGGTGACCCGGAACGAGTTCGACTACCCGTTCACCCAGACGCTGGCGCAGAACCTGCGGGTCGTGTCGCCGCAGCAGCAGGACGTCCCGTTGATCGCCATGACGTACTCCGCCAGCAGCCCGGTCGGCGGCATCACCGCCCCGGTCGCGGTGGTGCCGGTCAACGCCACCACCGGCTGCGAGCCGGAGGACTACGCCCCCGGGACGTTCACCGGCAAGATCGCGCTGATCAAGCGCGGCGGCTGCGCCTTTGCGCAGAAGCAGGAGACCGCCGCCGGTGCGGGCGCGGTCGGCGCGATCATCTACAACAACACCGAGGGCGCCCTCAACGGCACCCTGGGAGACCCGTCCGTCGCCAAGAT
>NZ_JBHVFF010000153.1:0-20454 GCF_042801895.1 Streptomyces sp. NPDC057543
TCGCGAGGGAGACCGGGCCCGCCCGGCGGCAGCGGCCGGATGCTCAGTCGTTCGGCACGATCTCGTAGCGCGGCGTGTTCTCCGCCATCTGCCGCAGCGCGTCCTTGCGGTCGCGCTTCGAGAGCCGGTCGATGTACAGGTATCCGTACAGGTGGTCCGTCTCGTGCTGGAGACAGCGGGCGAAGTAGCCGTTGCCCCGGATCCTGACCGGGTTGCCCTTGGCGTCCTGGCCGCGGACCACGGCGTAGTCCGGGCGGGCCAGCGAGGCATACGCCGTCGGGACGGAGAGGCAGCCCTCGTTGGAGTCGTCCAGGACCCGGTCCTCGGGCGCCAGCTCCTCCAGCACCGGGTTGCAGACGGCGCCCACGTGCCGCACGCCGTCGTCGTCCGGGCAGTCGTAGACGAAGACCTTCAGGTCGACGCCGATCTGGTTGGCGGCCAGGCCCACGCCCTCCGCCGTCCGCTGGCTCGCGAACATGTCGTCGATCAGCCTGCCCAGCTCGTCGTCGAACTCGGTGACGTCCCGGCACTCCTTGTGCAGCACCGGGTTGCCCACGACCGTGATCGGACGGGAGGTGCCGCGCTCGCGAAAGGCCGCCTCGCGCGCCTCACAGTCCTCCGTGTCCACGACGAAACCCTCGTCGTCGACCCTGATCTGCTCGTCCGTCTCCTGCTGCGCCATGTCCGCCGTACGCCTTCCTCAAAACCTGAAACCCGGGCATCCGAAGGTCCGGGGCCCGGGCACCCGTGCACCGCGATCGGTGCCCGTACAGCCTACGGGCACCGGTCAGCAGACTTCTTCGAGATCCCGCCACTCACGGCTGTCCGGGCTGTCCGCGACCCAGCCGTCCAGCAATCCGCGCACCAGCCCGGCCGGTGCCGCTATCCCGCACTCGCGCTCGGGCACCCACAGCTCACCGGCGGTGCGATGACCCAGCGGGCCCGGATGCCCCGGCTCGCTGTGGTCGTGCGGATCGAGGTGCTCGCCGTAGCCCTCGTCGCTCTCCATCCGGCTCTCCGAGCAGGACCGGCAGAGCAGCCGCACGGAGGACGACCAGTCCTCGGCGGCGAACCCGGCGTCGGACGCCAGCTGTTCCAGCGCGTCCCGGTCCGCCTCGGTGGCCGCTTCGAGCAGCACCACCCAGGTGGGTACGGGGGACGGCGCCCACAGCTCGATCTCGTCGAAGACCGGGTACGAGGGCCCGGCCGCGGTGACCCGCTCACCGTGCGGCACCCCGTCGTGCAGGACGACCTCGCCCCAGCGGCGGCCGGACGACGGCAGCGGGATGGAGAGCACCTCCATCCTGGCCGGATCGAGCCTGCGCCCCCAGACCACCTCGGCCTCGCCCTCCGGCGACAGCCGTACCGCGGCGCTGCCCAGCTCCATACCGACGGGCTCGCTGTTGGCCGCCGAGGTGTGCTGGCCGGTGCCCGGCACCTTCAGGCCGTACGCCTGCCACGCGCGGCGCGCCAGTGGCCAGTCCTGCAGTGCGGTGGCGGCGATCCCGACGTTCCACCAGTCGGGAGCGCCGGATTCCTTGTCGAGCAGCGCGACGGCCCTGAGGCCCGCGGCTCTCGCCTGTTCCCAGTCATGCCGGAATTTGTGCAGCAGCGCAAGGTTGAACCATGACTCGGAGAGCCAGGGCTCCAGGTCCGCCGCACGTGTCAGCAGCGCGCCCGCGTCCTCGTACCGGCCGTCGCCGATCAGCGTGAACGCGCGGTCCGTGGCCTGCCGCCAAGAGGCGGAGGGCCGATGCCGTACCTTCCCGAAGATCCTCACGATTCCCGCCTGTCCCGACTGGACACCCACGTTTTCCGCTCTTCTTCGCATCCAACCATGCCGGGCCGGACGCCCGCTCATTACCCATGGGTTACCCGGGCGGGACGGGGGTCGGACCGCCCCGGGCCAGGACTCGGGCCAGTGATTCCACGACTTCTGGCTGGTAGTCGTGACCGGTCCCGAGCCTGAGTTGTTCCAGCGCACCCAGCGGCCCGATGAGACTTTCCCCGCAGAGGTCGTCGTATGCGTTGACGGCCCTGACGATCCTGGCGGACAGCGGCTGCTCACGGTAGGGGTCGGCCTGCCGCTCCACCACGACCGCGACCTCGGCGTCCACCCCGGTCTGTCGCACCACGGCCCCGCCGAGCAGCGCGATCCGGCGTTGCTCGGCGGTGGGCAGGGGGGCCGTCGCCCCGTCCGGGACCGGGTCGACGAGGGAGAGCTGGCCGATGTCGTGCATCAGGGCCGCGTACTCCAGCACGGTCAGCTCGCTCCCGGAGAGTCCCAGTTCACGGCCGACGGCGGTGCAGAGCGTCGCGACCCTGCGGGCGTGTCCGGGCGGGGTGTACCCGGCGATCTCGGTGCACCGGGCGAGCGAGGCGATCGTCTGCCGGTAGGTGGTGCGCACGGCGACGAACCGGCGGAACGAGACCTGGGCCAGCAGCAGCGGTACGCACAGCACGGGCAGTGCCCACAGACCGGCGACGGCGACCCCGAGAGCCATCACGACCCCGGTCGCACAGACCGCCGAACCGATGCCGATGAGCGCGCGCAGCTCGTCGCGGAGCAGCGGCCCGTACGGGACGGGGGTACCTCCCATGCTCTTGAAGCCAGGGGGGACGGTGCGCGAGCGCAGCAGCAGGGCGGCGAGCACGGCGTCGCACAGGGCGGTCAGGGCGAGGAGCAGGAGCATGAAGAGCACGTAGTACGGGCCTTCGCCGAACCGGTCCGGAACGCGGCCGGAGTTGTGCAGCGGCTGGAAGCACACGGCGGCGAAGGCGACCGTCAGGATGCGGCGGGCCACCCGGTCGGGCGCGGGTCCGCTGCCGCGCGCCACCTGGGGGACACAGGCGATGAGCTGCGCCGCGGCGAGGACGGCGATCACCTGGAGGACGCCGTGGGTGGTGGGCGCGCCGCCGCTGCGGCCGAGGAGGGCGTACGCGAGTGCTCCGGCGGCCCCGAGGGGTGCGGGCTCGCGCTCGCCGGGCAGCGCGCCCCAGCGGGCCAGTTCGCCGACGGTGATCAGCACCCCGAAGGCGAGGGCGTGGCCGGGGTCGTGGACGCCGTCCCAGAGGGTGTGGCCGAGCCCGGCGGCGACCAGCACGGCGGCGACGCCATGAACGGCGAGGACGGCGGGGGGCAGCGTAGTCCGCCGGCCGCGGGCGGCCCGGGTCATCGGGGACGGTCCGCGGACGGCCGCGGGGCCGGGGCGACCTCGCCCGGGCCGTCGGCGGGGGCCGCGGGGCCGGGCGCCCCCTCCCGCCGGGGCCGCGAAATCGCCTCGTCCGCCGTGACCGCGGTCGTCGCCGCCGACCAGCCGTGCCGGTCCAGCGCCCGCACCAGCGCCCGCACCATCCGCGGATCGAACTGCGTGCCCGCGCACCGCTTCAGCTCCTCCAGCGCCACGGGCACCGGCCGCCCCCGCCGGTACGACCGGGTCGACGTCATCGCGTCGAAGGCGTCCGCCACCGCGACGACCCGGGCGTACTCGGGGATCTCCCGCCCGCTGAGGCCGTACGGGTAGCCGCTGCCGTCGAGCCGTTCGTGGTGGTGCAGGATCGCGGCCCGTGCCTCGCCGAGGAAGCCGATGCCGCGGACGATCTCGTGCCCGTACTCCGGATGCAGTTCGATCACCCGCCGTTCCTCCGGGGTGAGCGGCCCGTCCTTGCGGAGCACCCGGGTCGGGACGCCGAGCTTGCCGACGTCGTGCAGGATCCCGGCGAACCGGAGGACCTCCAGGCGGCCCTGGTCCATGCCCAGTTCGCGGGCGATGAGGACGGAGGCCCGACCGACCCGTTCGCTGTGCCCGCGGGTGTACGTGTCCTTGATGTCGACGGCCTGCACCAGGGCCCTGATGGTGGCGCGGTGGGCGGCGTGCTCGCGGTGGTACTGGGCGAAGACCCAGCAGGAGATGTACATCGGCAGCAGGACGATGAGCGCGGACAGCGGACCGTACGGGCCGCGCCACAGGACGGCCATCATCAGCCCGGCGAGTCCGTGCACCAGATGCGGTCCCAGGGAGCGGGCCGGCAGTCCACTCCAGGCGCGCCGGACGGGCAGCCGTTCCGCCGCGACCAGGATCGAGCCGTCCAGCGCGGTCAGGACGAGGCTGAACACCAGGGCGGCGGTGCAGGCGGGCAGCAGCGCGTACGGGAGGTCGGGGAGCCGGTCGGAGCGACTGCCCGCGGCGCCCAGCGTGGCGGGCCCGCCGAGCAGGCCGTGGACGGACGAGGCCGCCCAGACGGTGACGGCGAGCTGCGCGGCCCGCCAGACACGCCGTGCGGTGGCGGGCGGGGTCTCCACCCGGCCCGCCAGCGAGCCGGGTATCGCGACCAGGGCGGCCGCGGCGGGCGGCAGCAGAAAGCCGGCGGCCAGCAGCAGCGGGAAGAACGATCCGGCACGGATCGGCACGGAACTGCCGAAGAAGGGGCAACGCCCGAGGAGTTCGCAGACCAGATAGAGGCCGGCGAGCAGTCCGACGGTGACCCACGGGGTACCGGCACCGGGGCGCAGCGCGGGAAGCACGCAGAACAGGGCACCGACCGCGGCCGCCAGGATGTACGCGCGCGCCGCCCCGCGTGTGGCTCTCACCCGCCCCGCCCGCCTCCCGCACGTGCTCAATGAAGGCGTCACGCTAGCGAGTTGTGCGTCCGGCCGACGGCCAACGAGCCCGATTAGCACGTTCGGGTGATGTGGCGGAGACGCGGTTGATACGGGGGCGCCGCTACGCGTGGCGCCCGCCGGGCATCACTCCTTGGCGGCGGTCGGCTGACCGGGGTCCGACGCCGTCACGTCCTGCTCGGGCACCGCCTGCCCCGAGCGGATCAGGTCGATCCGGCCCATCACCTTGGAACGCAGATCGCTCGGCACGTCGTCCTGGCCGCAGCAGCGCTTCACCAGCTTCTTCACGGCCTGTTCCAGACCGTACTTCTCCAGGCACGGGGAGCACTCCTCGAAGTGCACCTCGAACTTGGTGCAGTCGCTGTCGGGCATCTCGTGGTCGAGAAACTCATACAGATGATCGAGGACCTCTGAGCAGTCCGTCTCGTGCGGCTCTCCGCAGCTCATGAGCCCGAGCCTTTCCGATCGTCCGACTCTCCGGCACCGGCCGGGACGAGCCCGCGCTCACGGGCGTAGTCCTCCAGCATGCCGCGCAGTTGGCGGCGGCCCCGGTGCAGTCGGGACATCACCGTACCGATGGGAGTCCCCATGATGTCCGCGATCTCCTTATAGGCAAAGCCCTCTACATCGGCGAGATACACGGCGATGCGGAACTCTTCGGGGATCGCCTGTAGAGCGGACTTCACATCCGAGTCGGGCAGGTGGTCGAGCGCCTGCGACTCGGCGGAGCGCAGACCCGTCGACATGTGCGACTCGGCGCGCGCCAGCTGCCAGTCCTCGATCTCCTCGGCGGCGCTGCGCTGGGGTTCGCGCTGCTTCTTGCGGTACGAGTTGATGAAGGTGTTGGTGAGGATGCGGTACATCCACGCCTTGAGGTTCGTGCCCTCACGGAACTGGTGGAAGGAGCCGTACGCCTTGGCATAGGTCTCCTGGACCAGGTCCTCGGCGTCCGCGGGGTTGCGCGTCATACGCAAGGCGGCCGAGTACATCTGGTCGAGGAAACCGAGAGCGTCCCGCTCGAAGCGCGCGTTGCGCTCGGCGGTCGTCTCCTGCGCGCGGCCGTCGTCGGTCCCTGTGTCGGTCCCAGTGACCGGACCCACCTCCTCCAACGCTGTGGCGGAGCCGAAACCGGACCCGCTCGAATCGGAGAATAGTCGACCTTGCTTCGAGGCGGGCTGTCGATCCGATCCGCTCAGTGCCCGCTCCGGGGTGGTCTTGGCCGCATGCAGGACCGTCCACTCCAGGTCAGCGGCGTTCGAGCGACGCGGGCAGATGGTCGAACCCATGCGACGGACTCCCTCTCCACATACGACGTTGATGTACCGATGACACCCACAACAGTGGCCCCTGGCTCAACATTCCCGGGGGGGGTGGGTCAGGGGTAGGTCACGCGAGGGCGGACAGCCATCCGGCCACGGACGTGGTCAGGATCTCCATGGCCTGATCCTCGGTCAGGCCGGACTTCTTCGGTACGGCGAACCCGTGGTCGGCGTAGGGAACCTCGGTGAGCTCGTACTCCCCCGGAGGGAATTCGGCGGGCCGCCCGAACGGGTCGTTGCCGCCCTGGACCACGAGCGTGGGTACGCCGGACCCGAGGAGCTCGTCCTTGCGGGACTTCTCCGGCTTTCCCGGTGGGTGCAGCGGGAAGCTGAGCGCGAGGACGGCGTGGGCGCCGAGCTCCGCCGCCGTCCGGCAGGCCACCCGCGCCCCGGCGCTGCGCCCTCCCGCGACGACGGGCGGCCCCGCGGCGGTCAGGGCGGGCCACAGGCCCCGCCACCCGGCGTCCAGGGTCTTCGGGGCGGGCGCGACCTTCTTGCCGGCGACCCGCCACGGCTGCTCCACCAGGGCGACGGTCACCCCGTGGGCGGGCAGCGCGGCGGCCAGGGCCCGAAGGTCACGGGTCTCGACGCCGCCGCCCGCGCCGTGGCTGACCGCGAGCACCAGCCGGGCACTCGTGTTCTTGGCGGACGTGGCGATCTTGGCCGACGTGGCGCTGTTCGCCGTCTTCGCGGGCAGCCAGGTGATCCTGGCCGGCCCGGCCTCGGTGTCGACCGTCTCGGTCTCACGCTCACGGCCTGTCTCTGCGGTACTCACGCACCCCATCCTTCCCGGTGAGCGATCAGAAGAGCGTGCTCGCCTCCGGCGCGGCCAGCTCCTCCAGCAGTTCGGGGCCGTTGTTGCGGACGTTGCTGACGGCCGTGGCGACCGGGTAGGCCCGCATCAGCCCGCCCGGCGGCGGTGCGAGCAGCCCCTTCAGCTCCTCGACGTCGGTGCGGGCCGGGTCGAGCCAGGCGTCCCACCGGTCCGGGGTCAGCATCAGCGGCATCCGGGGGTGGATGTCGGCGAGCGCGGCCGGGCCCTCGGCGGGGGCGACGGCGAGCGGGGTGGTCTCCGCCTCGGTCGTGATCACCGAGCAGGTCACCCACCAGGCCATCGGGTGGTCGTCCGGCAGGGTCCGGTCGCGCCAGAACTCGTACAGCCCGGCCATCGCGAAGACCGATCCGTCGGCGGGTGTCACGAAGTACGGCTGCTTGCGCGGACGCTTCTTCTTCCCCTTCTCCTCCAGCTGCCGCTCATCCGCGCCGGTGACCCACTCGTAGTAGCCGTCGGCGGGCAGGATGCAGCGCCGGGAGACGAAGGGGCGGCGGAAGGACGGCTTCTCGTGGACGGTCTCCGCACGGGCGTTGATCATGCGTGCGGCGCCCTCGGGGGACTTCGCCCAGGACGGCACGAGCCCCCATTTCAGGGCACGCAACTGGCGAACCGGACGCTGATCGTCTGCGTCTTTCAATGGACGTTCCAGTACGGCGTAGACCTCCTTGGTCGGCGCCACGTTCCAATCGGGAGCCAGGGTCTCGGCCGGTTCCCACTTCTCGACCCGGAAGAGTCCGGTCAGGTCCTCGGGCCGCCGACTCGCTGCATACCGTCCGCACATGAGTGCCAGACTGCCACGACCGTCACGCCGGCAGGACGCCGATACCGCAAGGAGCCTCCCCCACCATGGACAGCACCGACCTGGGCAATCTGTGGGACCGCGTCTTCGGCACCCAGCCCCTCCCCGAGCAGTGGCTGGTGGTGGTGACCGGCACGCTCGCGCTGATCGCCGTCGTGCCGAATTTCATATGGCGGCTGACCCGCAACACGATCACCATCGCGCACGAGGGCGGCCACGGGCTGATCGCGCTGTGCACCGGGCGGCAGCTGTCCGGCATCCGGCTGCACTCGGACACCAGCGGGCTGACCGTCAGCCGCGGCAAGCCGACCGGCATCGGGATGATCCTGACCGCGGCGGCGGGCTACACCGCCCCGCCGCTGCTGGGCCTGGGCGGGGCGTTGCTGCTGGTCAACGGCAGGATCACGCTGTTCCTGTGGCTGGCCACCGCGCTGCTCGCGGTGATGCTGGTGATGATCCGCAATGTGTACGGGGCGCTGGCGGTGATCTTCACCGGATCGGCCTTCCTGCTGGTGTCCTGGCTGGCCTCGCCGGCCGTGCAGTCGCTGTTCGCGTACACCGTGGTGTGGTTCCTGCTGCTCGGCGGCGTACGCCCGGCCTTCGAACTCCAGTCGAAGCGGCGGCACGGCGGTGCGCCGGACTCGGACGCGGACCAGCTGTCGCGGCTGACGGACGTACCGGCCGCGCTCTGGCTGTTCCTCTTCCACGCGGTGTCGCTCTGCTCTCTGATCGGCGGCGGGCGCTGGCTGCTGGGCATGTGAGGGCCGCAGTGGGCCGGCGGCACCTACCACGTCGGCGTTACATACCGGTTTCGTCTTGTTTGATCGAGATTCGGGTTTGCGATGAACCACTAAAGTGAGGTCCATGACCGAAAGTGCCGTGCACCCCGCCCTCTGGCCCGCCCCATATGCGAGTGGAGCCGTCGACGCGACCGTCACCGTGCCCGGATCGAAATCGGTCACCAATCGCGCGCTCGTCCTCGCCGCTCTCGCCGCCGAGCCCGGCTGGCTGCGCCGCCCGCTGCGCTCCCGCGACACCCTGCTGATGGCCGAGGCGCTCCGCGCCATGGGCGTCGGCATCGAGGAGACGGTGTCGTCCAGCTCCTCCGTCGCGGGCGGCCCGGAGGGCGCCGGCGAGGCCTGGCGGATCATCCCGGCCGGGCTGCACGGCCCCACCACGATCGACGTCGGCAACGCCGGGACGGTCATGCGCTTCCTGCCGCCGGTCGCGGCCCTCGCCGACGGCCCGGTCCGCTTCGACGGCGACCCCCGTTCGTACGAGCGCCCGCTGAACGGCGTGATCGACGCGCTGCGGGTGCTCGGCGCCCGGATCGACGACGACGGACGCGGCTCGCTCCCGATGACCGTGCACGGCGGCGGTGCGCTGGACGGCGGAGCGGTGGCGATCGACGCCTCCTCGTCCTCCCAGTTCGTCTCGGCGCTGCTCCTGTCGGCGCCGCGCTACAACCAGGGCGTGGAGGTGCGCCACACCGGTGCCAGGCTCCCCTCCATGCCGCACATCCGGATGACCGTCGACATGCTGCGGGCCGTCGGCGCCCAGGTCGACGAGCCGGAGACGGGCGGCGAGCCGAACGTCTGGCGGGTCTCCCACTCCGCCCTGCTCGGCCGTGATCTGACCGTCGAGCCCGATCTCTCCAACGCCCAGCCGTTCCTCGCGGCCGCGCTGGTCACCGGCGGCCGGGTCACCATCCCCGACTGGCCCGAGCGCACCACCCAGCCGGGCGACGCGCTGCGGGAGATCTTCACCGCGATGGGCGGCAGCTGCGAGCTGACCGAGCACGGGCTCACCTTCACCGGTTCGGGCCGGATCCACGGCATCGACGTCGACCTCGGCGAGGTCGGCGAGCTCACCCCGGGCATCGCGGCGGTCGCGGCCCTCGCCGACGGCCCGTCCACTCTGAGCGGCGTCGCCCACCTGCGGCTGCACGAGACGGACCGGCTCGCCGCGCTCACCAAGGAGATCAACGAGCTCGGCGGCGACGTCACCGAGACCGCCGACGGGCTGCACATCCGCCCGCGACCGCTGCACGGCGGTACCTTCCATACGTACGACGACCACCGGATGGCCACCGCGGGGTCGATCATCGGCCTTGCCGTCCCCGGAGTGGAGATCGAGAACGTGGCGACAACTGCCAAGACCCTGCCGGACTTCCCGCAGATGTGGACCGGAATGCTCGGGGCCTGAGCGATGCGCCGCTACGGCAAGAACCCCGACGAGGACGACATCCGGACCCGCCCCAACCCGAAGGGCAACCGCCCTCGTACGCACACCCGTCCGAAGCACGAGGACGCCGAGGAAGGCATGGTCCTCACCGTCGACCGCGGCCGCCTCACCTGCCTCGTCGACGGTCGTACGGTCATGGCGATGAAGGCCCGCGAGCTGGGCCGGAAGGCCGCCGTGGTGGGTGACACCGTCTCCCTCGTCGGCGATCTGTCCGGCGCCAAGGACACCCTCGCCCGCATCGTCCGTATCGGTGAGCGCCGCTCGGTGCTGCGCCGGACCGCGGACGACGACGATCCGTTCGAGCGGGTGGTCGTCGCCAACGCCGACCAGCTGGCGATCGTCACCGCGCTGGCCGATCCGGAACCCCGCCCGCGGATGATCGACCGCTGTCTGGTCGCCGCGTACGACGGCGGACTCTCCCCGCTCCTCGTGCTCACCAAGTCCGACCTCGCCTCCCCGGACAAGCTGCTGGAGGCGTACACCCCCCTCGGCGTCCCGTTCATCGTCACCAGCCGCGAGGAACTGGAGAACGGCGACGCGGCGGAGCGGGTCCGCGAGCAGCTGAACGACCGGGTCACCGCCTTCGTCGGGCACTCCGGCGTCGGAAAGACGACGCTGGTCAACGCGCTCGTGCCGAAGGACCGGCGACGTACGACAGGGGTCGTCAACGCGGTCACCGGCCGCGGCCGGCACACCACCACATCGGCGCTGGCGCTCCCCCTGCCCGACTACCGCGGCTGGGTGATCGACACCCCGGGTGTGCGCTCCTTCGGACTCAACCACATCGACCCGTCCCGGGTGATCCACGCGTTCCCGGACCTGGAGCCCGGCACCGAGGAGTGCCCGCGCGGCTGCACCCACGACGGCAATGAACCGGAATGCGCCCTGGACGCCTGGGTGGCGGACGGCCACGCCGATCCGGCCCGGCTGGACTCGCTGCGGCGGCTGTTCTCCACCCGGGAGCGACGCGAAGGCGACTGACCCGGGCACGTTTGCCGTCCGCCGCCACCGGTAAGTGCATAATCACACCCAGCGAGGCAAGGCGGTCACCGACGTGGGAGGGCACTGACGATGGCGTGGCTGCTGGTCGTGGTCGCGGGGCTGTTGGAGACCGGCTTCGCCGTCTGCCTGAAGCTCTCGCACGGGTTCACCCGGCTCTGGCCGACCATCGCGTTCTGCGTCTTCGCCCTCGGCAGCTTCGGCCTGCTGACGCTGTCGCTGAAGAAGCTCGACGTGGGACCCGCCTACGCCGTGTGGACCGGCATCGGCGCCGCGGGGACCGCGATCTACGGCATGGTCTTCCTCGACGACGTGGTCTCCACCCTCAAGCTGATCTCGATCTCCCTGGTGATCATCGGTGTGATCGGGCTGCAGCTCTCGGGCTCGTCCCACTGACCTCGTACTCAGGCCCTGGGCCCGACCGGCGTTCACCCGGCGGGCAGCCGCTCCACCAGTTCACGCACCAGCGGCGCCGGGTCCCTCTCCGGTCCCGTCCCGGCCTCCGCCTCCGGGAGGGCCGGCACCAGCGCGTAGCTGAGTGCCAGCCGGAGCGCGATCTCGCAGGTCGCGGCCAGGGCCTCGATGTCGGGCGGGGGCCGTCCCTCGTCGAGGGCGGCCACCGCGCGTCTGCGGGCCTCGCCGAGCAGTTCGGCGGGCGTCGGCATCCCGGAGTCGGTGTGCCGCCGGGCGGGCACCCGTGAGGCGGTCACCGTGGCCGGGCGTACGGGGCGGGGTAATCGGTCGCCCCAGCAGCCCGTGAGCAATCCCCTGACGAGGGTGTTCGTGCGGACGGCGCGGACGGTCCAGGCGGCGGTGGCGGCCAGCCTGTCCCCCGTACCGCCTGCCGAGCCCAGCGCCCGTTCGACACCGGTCAGATAGCCGTCGGCCGCGCTCCGGACGAGGGCGCGGGCCAGGCCGTCCTTGCTGCCGAACTCGTTGTAGAGGGTCTGCCGGGAGACCCCGGCGGCGGCCGCGACATCGACCATGCGCACCGCCGACCAGGGCAGGGTGGCCAGCGCCGTGAGGGCGGCGTCCAGCAATGCGTCTCGCGCCGTGGGCATCGTCGCCTCCCGCGCCAAGGGCTCCGTATCCCAGAGTTGACGCGCTCCCGCGGACTGTCAATGGCCCGCGCGGCCCGAGGCCCGGTAGCTCTGTTCACCTGCGGTGGATACTGTGACGGCATGCCCGATTACCACGATGATCTGCGCCTCGCCCATGTGCTGGCGGACGCCGCCGACGCGGCGACGATGGACCGGTTCAAGGCTCTGGACCTCAAGGTCGAGACCAAGCCGGACATGACGCCGGTGAGCGAGGCCGACAAGGCCGCCGAGGAACTGATCCGCGGTCACCTCCATCGGGCCCGCCCGCGCGACGCGATCCTGGGCGAGGAGTTCGGGATCGAGGGCACCGGTCCGCGGCGCTGGGTCGTCGACCCGATCGACGGCACCAAGAACTACGTGCGCGGCGTACCGGTCTGGGCGACGCTGATCTCGCTCATGGAGGCCGGTGAGGAAGGATTCCAACCGGTGGTCGGCGTGGTGTCGGCGCCCGCACTGAACCGACGTTGGTGGGCGGCGAAGGGCGCGGGCGCGTTCTCCGGCCGCAGCCTGACCTCCGCGACCCGGCTGCAGGTGTCGAAGGTGGAGCGGATCGCGGACGCCTCGTTCGCGTACGCGTCACTGAGCGGCTGGGAGGAGCAGGGCCGGCTCGACGGGTTCCTGGATCTGACCAGGGCCTGCTGGCGCACTCGCGGGTACGGGGATTTCTGGCCGTACATGATGGTCGCCGAGGGATCGGTCGACATCTGCGCGGAGCCGGAGCTCTCGCTCTGGGACATGGCCGCCAACGCGATCATCGTCCAGGAGGCGGGCGGGGAGTTCACCAGCCTGGACGGGGTGTCCGGCCCCGGCGGCGGTAACGCGGCGGCCTCGAACGGGCTGCTCCACCATGAACTGCTGGGCTATCTGAACCAGCGCTACTGACGCAGCTTGCTGCTTGACCTGCGCACTTTCCCTTGCCTCACGCCCCCTGGGCCGTCGTGGGGCCGTCATCGCTCTTCGGGGCCATCCTCGAACGCGCGGTTGACGGCCTCCCGCGTGCGCTTCTCGCTGCTCGGCATCAAGTGCGTGTACGTCCGCAGTGTGAAGCCGGGATCGTGGTGTCCCAGGTACTCCGACAGGGCCTTGATGCTCTCCCCCGCGTCCAGCAGCACGGACGCGTAGAAGTGCCTCAGCGCGTGCATGCCGTTCTCCCGCCCGCGCGGCACCCCAGCCGTGTCGAGAGCTGGACGCCAGGCAACCTTGTTGAAGACCACGCGGTTCACCGCGCGTCCCTCGATGTTGCGGAAGAGCACGGATGCGGTGGCCGGAGAGCCGTCGACCGACCGCCATGGCAGAGACACACTCGTCGGAGGCTGCTGCGCGATGTGATGCTCCAGCGACCGCGCGACGCTCTCAGGCAACGGGACGGTGCGCGTCTTGCCGCCCTTGGGCAGCGCGAACACCTGCCGTCCGGCAATGAGCTTGACCTGTCGGACAACGTGAACCACGCCTGCGGCGAAGTCGACGTCGTCAACCGCGAGGCCCAGCACTTCGCCCTGTCGCATGCCGCACCCGCCGGCCAGATCCACCACGGCCCGGTAGCGCTCTGGCAGTGCTGAGCGCACCGCGAGTACGCGTTCAGGCTGCCACGGCACGATCCGGCGAGGTTCCGGCTTGGGCGCCTTCACAGACGACGAACGGCACGGGTTGTGCGGGATCAGACGGTCATCGACAGCAGCCGACAACATCGCGTTGAAGTTCGCGAAGATGACGCGCTGATAGGAGGGAGCCAGTCCCCCGTCCTGGAGCTCCCGCAGCCACTCACGGACGTGGATCGGCCGCAGCGAGTCGAGCGAACGGGTACCCAGATGCGGTAGGACGTGCAGTCGAATGCGCACCTCGGTGCTCACGAAGGTGCCAGGATCCATGGTGAGCGAGGCCAGCCACCGTTCGGCGTGCTGCCGCACGGTGACCCGGCCGGCGCGCGGATCGATGTACTGCCCACGCGTCATGTCGGCCTCGATCCCGGACAGCCACTTCTCGGCGAGGCGCTTCTGTCCGTCGGGGAAGCTCTTCGATTTCTCGGTTCCGTCGGGGCCGACGTACCGAGCGCGGTAGCGCATGCCTGTGCCGTGGCGGTCGCTCTTCACCCGGACGGTCTTGCCGTCAGTGTCGGTCTCGGTCTTGAACCAGCGGTCTTGGATGTGGCCTGCCATCTGAGGCGGTACCCCTTTTTCAGCGTGAACCGGGGGCGACCGGACAGCGGTCGCCCCTGGTGGTGTGTTGAGGTTGCGTCAGGCCGCTACGCGGTCGACGTTCTTGCGCTGCGTGACATAGGCCCTTACTTCGGCGGGGTCGTAGCGCACGTGCTTACCGATGCGAAAGCCGGGAGGGCCGGTGCGCTTCTTGCGCCACTGGTAGACGGTCTCGAGCGGCACCCCGAACATCTCGGCGATGTCATCGGGGGTGAGGTAGCGGTCGGGCAGGCCGCTGCGGAGGGTGGCACGGGGGTCGGGTTGAGCGGGACGGGTTCGGCTCATGAGGTCCTCGGAAGTTGAGTCACACTGCTGTTGGCTTCGGGGGCTTCTCGGGAGTTCGCGCCTGTCCGAGGTCCGGGATTCTGCGTCACCGCGTCATCTGCGTCATTCGTGTTCCTGACCTGCAGTTTTGAGTGACGCAGAGGATTTGGGGTGCGTCACCCGGTGACGATGGCTTTCGTCATCGGGTGACGCGGGTGACGCGGGGTGACGCAGCCACGGCCGTCCTGCGTCACCGCTGTAGCGGCAGGTCAGGGGCCGTTTCCCGTCCATGGGTGACGCAGGTGACGCAGCGTCTCTTCTCTTCGGACAAGAGAAGGGAGGTGTCTGTTGTTGTGCGCCTCAAGGGCGTGAAGAAGGAGCCGCTTCGCGGCGCGGCCATCGGGCGGCGGCGTTGCCGCCGAACAGCAAGAGGAGCACCCCGCCCGTGGTGCGGCGTGGTGCTCCTCTTGCTTGTCCGGGCGGGCCGCAGTTCGCCTGTCAGAGCATCGGCTCTTGCTGATGTGGCGGCGGGGTCGGCCGTCGGGTCATCTCGATGTAGCGGCCCTCTTTGGTGCGGCCCCAGTCGATCAGGACGCCCCGGGCGGCGAGGGTCGGCTGAAGGCGCTTGAGGCGGTCGGAGAGGACTTTGCCCGTGGTGGGCCAGCCCTTGGGCAGGGGACGGAAATCGTCCCCGGTGTACAGGCCGGTGAGGCAGTGCAGCCACTCGGAGGACGTCATCCGCGTCTCCGCGCCGGCCGTGAGCCCGGCGGCGTGCTTGAGCACGGTCTGCGCGAGGAGGTCGCCTTCGATGACGTCGTCGTTGAGGTCGTCCAGGCTGGCCCGGTAGGCGTTGAGAGCTCCGAGGCCGGTCGCCGCGTCGAGCTGCGCGCACAGGTGCGCGAAGTCGGCCATACGCAGATCGGTGGGAATGTCGGCCTCGGCCGCCCGGACCTTGACGGTCAGATCCAGGAGGGACCCGAGGATCACAGGCAGCGCCTCTTCGAACTCCGCCCACAGCTCAGCCTCGGTCCGCCGCACGCGGGGGCGCTCCAGGCGCAGCGGGAGGAGGCGTTCGGCGAGGTCGGGTCGGATGACACCGACGTCGATGCCGGTCAACAGCAGGGGGCGGCGGTAGCGGGCGCGGACGACGTCGCCGTCGGTGTACAGGGCGCGTTTGATGGTCTCGGCCCCGGTGACGATGCAGCACATGAGGTCGGACAAATCCGGAGCCAGGTGGGACAGGTTGTCCAGGGCGGTGACCCACCCGGCCGCCACGGCCGCGATCAGGTTCTCCTCATCCTTCGGAGCGCGCCGCAGGTCGCCGCTCATGCCCTCGATGATCCGCACGAGCATCCGCCCGCCGGTGGACTTGCCCGCCCCCTGGGGGCCGGTGAGGAAGGGGGCAGGGACGGGCACGGACGGCCCGAGACAGCCGATGAGCCACGCGATGGCCAGGCACTCGGTCTCCGCGGTGGCAAAGTTGCACAGCCTCAGCAGCAGATCGATGCCCTTGCCCTCGGTGTCCTTGGCCGGCAGGGGAAGTTCCCCCGTGAGCTGGGTCCGCCGCCAGCACACCTCCTGCGGGTCGGGGGTGCGAATCTCCCAGCCGGTGGGGTGGATACGGACGGACTGCCCGTCGCTGCGCCCCAGGTCGAGCCACGTCGCACCGTCGAACCCGGGCGCGACGCGGATGTGGACGGGCTGCACTTCCTGGCTCATCGCGAGTGCTTCGATCAAGTCCAGCGCCTCCTTGAGGGCGGTTCCGTTGAACACGCCGTGGTCATCGTTGAAGAGGCCGACCATGAGTTCCTGCCGGTGGCTGCCCGAGGTGCCCTGTGAGCGGATCGGACGGGCCACGGGGTGCCCGTTCTTCTGCGCGAACACGGTCCCGTCGGCGGTGCGGAAGTACCGGAAGTGCTGTTGCGCGTAGTCGGCGATAACCTCGCGGGCCGGGGTCTTCTCGTCGTCGGACATGGCTACAGTCCCAACCTGGTGCGGGCGTTGGTCCAGGCGTCGGCGCAGTGCCGGGGCGATTCGCCCTTGGACTGAGCGGCGGCGAACAGCCGCGCGACGTGGGAGTCGGTCAGGCAGCCGCACCGGCCATGAGCGGACAGCACAGCGAGGAAGGTCCGATAGACGGTCGCGTGAACTGCGCTGCGGGCCTCGGTGATGCGCTGCTCGGCCATGTCGATGCCACGGTCCAGGTAGGCGGGCGTGCGGTGGCGGCACTCCCCGCCCCCGACCGGCGCGGGCACGGTGACGACGTGGGGTGCAGGCCGGACCGTGGAGGGATCCTTCACGGCCAGCGCGCGGACGGCTTCGGGCAGATCGGTGATGGTGCCGGTTCCGGGGCCGAGCCACCGGGCGTAGGCCATAAGCGACTTGATGTCGACGCCGGGCCGCACAGCGTTCGCGGACTGCATCGTGCCCTGGTAGATCCAGTGCTCGCCCCGTGTCGTGGGCACGGTGCGGGTGGCGGGGAGCGTCTGGCGGGCCCACATGACGGCCTCGGTGTTGTCGAGGTCGACGACGGTCAGCCCGGCCCCGCCGGGATGGTAGGCCACGGCCTGAGCCTGCTCCCAGACCGGCGCCCACGGACGGCTGCTCAGAATGGCGGGGTCGGTGGTGGCGGCGGCCCATGCGTGGCAGACGCGGGGGCAGTGGCAGGGGCCGGGCGTCTTCATGTTCGGCCGGCCGCCGCAAGCGTTGTCTCGGCAGGCCGGGCAGTTCCCGAACGGGACCTTTCCCGCCCGCAGGGGCAGCACAGGCACTGCGCGCGCGGCCAGCTCCAGCGCGGTCCGCAGGTGTGGCCGTAAGGCGCGCTCTCGCCGGATGTCGGTGGGTTGGGTCATGCTGGGTGCCTCCAGTTCTCTGGATTGGTGGAGAGGGCGGCCCCGGACTTTGGCGAGGCGAGGGCCGCCCTCGGCGTAGCTACTTCCGGGTGCCGTGGCGGGTGTGGTCGTGGGCGAGCGTCGCCAGTCGGCTGGCCTCGTCCGGGCTGACGGCGCGGTAGCGGATCCGAAGGGTGCAGCCGGGCACCGGGCAGCGCAGGGTCCGCTTCCCCGTGAGGCGGGCGCTGGCGTCGGACGCCTGGCCCGCGTACGGCTTTCGATCGGACATGGGTTCCTGCTCTCGGGTCAGTTGTGGAAGCGGTTGGATTCGGGGTGTTGGTCGCACCAGTCCTCGGCGCAGACCTTGTGGACCGGTTCGCGGTCGTGGCTGCGCATGGGTGTGGGCCTGCCGCAGAGCACGCATGGCAGGTTTCGGGTGGCGTCGAAGTGGCGGGCGTCCCGCCAGTCCAGGAGCGGCACGATCAGCCCCGGGGTTAGTGGTGGTTGATGGTGCCGTTGGCCTTGCCGAACATCCCGGACGCGGTGATGTTCTGCGTGATGTGCGTCGTTCCCCGGCCGGTGCCGGCCGCGCCGCGGCCGAGCCGGAGTAGGAGGGGGACGCCTACGGCTGCGGCGGCGATGAGGGCGACGGCAGCCCAGAGGGCTTGGCTCATGGCGATCAGTCCCGGGGCTGCGTAGGAGAGTCCGATACCGGCGGCGGCGACGCCCCCACCGACCGTCGGCGTCAGGAGCGCGGTGGTCTTGGCCCATGCGGGGATCGGCTGCGCGACCGGAACCGGCGGCGCCGGCGGGGCCTGCTGCGCGGTGTAGGCCAGGGTGCGGACGCCACCGGGGAGGGTGACCATCTGGACTCCTGGGGGGATCTCGTGGGGCAGCATCGGACCGTGTCCGGTGGGCTGCTGGGGGGTCAGGGTGGTGATCTCGTACGCGGTCTCCGGGTACACAAGGGGCTCCCTTCAACGCGGCGGGCGGCACCCGTGGTGGTAGTGCCGCCCGTTCGCGTTGTGACGGTGCGTGGTCGTAGTGGTTAGTGGCTACTGGTTACTGGCAAGCGGAAAAGGCCCTGTTGAAGCCTCTGGTTGCCAGCAGGAGGGCGTTCTACTGGCTAGTGGCAAGTTGCCAGTAACCAGTAGCCAGTAGCGCTCTGTGAGGCGTTCAGGCGTGGTCGGGGTGGACGTAGACGGAGTGCGGCCCGTTGTCCCGGTAGACCAACTCGCCCCGCTCGGCCGCCGCCTTGAGCGCGGCCCGCACGGCCTGGCGGCTGCGGCGAACGAGATCGGCGACGGCGGACGGCTTCATGCCCACCGGCCCCGCTGCCTTGATCGCGGCGACCGCGTCGGCCACCCACGCGGGGCCGCCCTCATCGTCACCTTCGCGGAGCGCGGACAGGTTCAACCCGGGCGCCGCGGCCGGGGGCTCCGACACATCCCCGGGCTCGGGGGCGGTCGCGAACTGAGCGTCGATCTGCTTCATGAACGCGCGCACGGCCGCATCCTCATCCACCGCAGGCGCCGACTGCTCGCTGCGGAGCGCGGACAGGTTCAGCCCCTCCCTTGCCGCGGACTGGCCGGACTGCCCGGTGTCGGCGGCCGGGGTGTTGGCGGTGTCCCGCATCCAAGTGGTGCGCTGCGGGTCCCACCGGTTCGCGTAGCCGTCTCCGGCAGCCTTGCGGGAGATGTCGTCCAGGGTCGGGTGCATGTCGGAGGTGGCGAGGACGATGTCGCGGATCTGGTTGGGCAGGATCCGCCAGTTCTTGAACAGCGCCGCCACAGACTCCGGTGTCCCCATGAACCCGGCCCCCTTGTAGGGCGCCTGGTCCGGGCGCAGCCCACGGGAGCCAGGGAAGACCTTGCTCAGGTCCATCCCTTCGACTTCCCCACCAGTGAGGCAGACCCGGGCCTTGGCCTCGCGGCGGATCATCAGATTGCCCAGCACCGACCCGGTGGCACCCAGCGCGGTCAGGACGGTGCGCACGCCCATGGCGCGCAGCATCCGGATCACCTCAAGGATCTTCTTCGCGAGTTCCTTCAAGCGCCGATCGGTGCTGGTCAGGATCTCCGCACCCTCATCGACGACCAACATGATCTGCGGAATCTTCGCGCTGATGGGCAACTGGTCGGTGTTCCGCTCGGCCATCAGGTCCTGATAGGCGACCTTGCGGCGCAGACCGACCGCCAGAGCCGCATCGAGCATCAGCACAGCCTCCTCATACGTCGAGGCAAGCCAGTCGATACCCGGCCGGACCCCGTCCACGGGAGCCCCGTTGGCGTCGAGGGCGGGGCGGACCCACGGGAGGCCGGCCGATCCGGCGTTCAGGTCGATCACCCAGGTGAGGACGTCGGTGGTGCGGGCGAACCCGGCCAGGATGACGTGCACCATGTTCGTCTTGCCAGACCCGGTCGGCCCGACGACCAGCGCGCACTGCTCGCGCAGGAACACGCAGATCTCTTCGGCGTTGGTGCGGTACCCCCACGGGATGCCCGTGTAGATCGACAGCGGCGTGTAGTCGGACGGGTAGGTGCGTTCCTCGACCAGGACATTGACCGTGGTCACGTCGATGAGCACTCGGCCCTGGTGGACGCCTTGCGAGGCGACCGCGGTGCAGCCGTGCGGCAGCCGGGCGTCGGCGGACAGGGCGGCGGAGTGCTGCGCTATCCGGTCGTAGGTGGTGCCGCCCGGGGGGAGTTCGGCATCGATCGTAAAGCCGGTGCCGGTCGGCCAGATCTCCACCGCGAGGATCCGCAGCGTGATGTTGCAGACCCGCTGTACCCGGTCCACCCACTCCGCAGCGATCGCCCGGCGTTCGGCGGACAGTTCGCGGGCGACCTGGCGCTCATTGGCAGCGATAGCCTCCAGCTCCCTGGCCTCCTCGTAGAGCAGGGTGGAGCGGGCGGTGGCACCGATGCCGACGCCGATCGTGGCGAGGGATCCGAGGGCGGCCCAGGAGAGGGGCCCGGTGGTCATGGCCCATGTCGTCCACCCAGCGCCGACCAGCCACGATGCGGAGCGCATCGCGATGGTGCGGGCGGACAGTCGTTCGCGCAGGCTGCTGATGGTGTGGCCGATGGCGCCTGCGGCGCCGACCGCGAGGGCCCAGCCCGGGGGCATGCCGGTGGCGGCTCCGGTGGTGGCGACGGCGAGGCATCCGGTGGTGGCGGACAAGGCGCCGGTCACGGGTCCGTGACCGGCAGCCCAGTCCCACACCGGCCCGCTGGTGGCCTGTGTG
>NZ_JBHVFF010000154.1:0-20429 GCF_042801895.1 Streptomyces sp. NPDC057543
ATCTGGGGGGGCCCTCTGGTGGGGGGCCCGCCACCGCCCCCCCGCGAGGCCCCTAGCCCCCCTTCGCAGCCCTCTGTCCACCCCGCCCCGCAGCATTCCAGGAGCGCAGTCATGTCCCCCGAGACGTCCGCCACGGCACCCACCCCGACCCACGCTCCCTCGGCCGACGCCCCGCACACCGACCACGACCGGCTGCGCACCGACCTGGCCGGCCTGTGGGGCGACGTGCTCGGCACCGGGCCGGTCGACGAAGCAGCCGACTTCACCGCACTCGGCGGCAACTCCCTGCAGGCCGCCCGGATCGCCGCCCGCATCCGCACCCGCCTCGGCCTTCCCGTGACCGTGGCCGAACTCTTCGAGCACGGCACCGTCACAGCCCTGGCCCGCGTCCTCGCCGACCGGCCCCGCGAGACCGGCGACGCGCTGCCCGCGGTGGCCCCTGCCCCCGGCGACGGCCCGCTCCTCGCACCGGCCCAGCGCCGCCTCTGGTTTCTCGACCAGCTCAGCCCCGCCGCGGGCACCGCATACAACGTGCCCGCCCTCACCCGGCTGCGCGGCCCCCTCGACACCACGGCACTCGACGCAGCCTGGCAGGACGTGGTCGACCGGCACGAACAGCTGCGTACCGTGTTCACGCTTTCCGGCGACGTGCTGCACGCCGAGACGACCGACAGCCGGGCCGGACTCGACCTCGTCGACCTGACCGGCCACCCCGACCCGTACGGTCACGGCGTGCGCGCGGCCGACGAGCGCGCGGCTTGGCACATCCACCTCGCCACCGGCCCCCTGGCGCGGCTCACCCTGTACCGGCTCGCCGCCGACGACCACCTCCTGCTGCTGGTCCTGCCGCACCTGGTCTCAGACGGCCGCACCCTGGACGTCATCGACCAGGACCTCGCCCACGCCTACCGCCGTCACACCGGCAGCGCACCGGGGGAGGAGCTGAACGAACTCACCCTGAGATACCGCGACTTCGCCCACTGGTCGGCCGCGCTGGACTCCGAACGCCTCCTCCGGGCGTGGCGCCCTCGCCTCGCAGGCGCCCCGACCGTTCTCGACCTGCCCGCCGACCACCCCCGTCCGGCGACCCGCTCACACCGTGGCCGCCGCCTCACCCGGACCACCACAGGCGCCCTGTTCACCGCAGCGGGCCGCATCGCCACCGCCACCCGCACCACCCCCTACACGATCACGCTCACCGCCTACGCCACGCTGCTCGGCGAACTCACCGGCCAGGAAGAGCTGTTGGTGGCCACCCCCATGGACGGCCGCCCCGATCCGGCCCTGGAGGACGTGGTCGGCTTCTTCGCCACCACCGTGCCTCTGCGCCTGCGCCCGTGCGGCGACCCCGACCGTCCCGGCGCATTCCGGCGAGCGGTGAAGGAGACACACGGCGTGGTGCTCGACGCCGCGCACGACCAGCATGTGCCCTTCGAGCAACTCGCCGCCGAACTCGCCCCCTCGGGCGACCTGTCCCGTACCCCGCTGACCCAGGTGGCCCTCGCCTACCAAGGCCGCCGCCGCCCGCACGCCTGGCTCGACGGCCTCGACGCCGAGCCGCTGCCCGTGGACAACGGCACCGCCAAGTTCGACCTCACCCTCGAGATCCACGAGCGGGACGACGAGTTCGAGATCACCGTCGAATACGCCACGGACCTGTTCACCCGGGAGAGGGCGCAGCAGATGCTCGACCGCTACCTGGAGATCCTCGACACAGCGGTGCACGCGCCGGAGGCACCAGAAGCGACCGGTCTCCGTCAGGCTCCGACCGCACGGCAGCCCACCCACCCCGCGGCCGACCCGCGCTGCCTGCACGAGATCTTCGCCGAGACCGCCGCCCGGCACCCGCACGCCGGCGCCGTCACCGACGGCACCCGCAGCCTCACCTACGCCGAACTCGACCGCGCCGCCAACCGCCTCGCCCACCGCCTGCGCGCCCACGGCGCCACACCGGACGGCCTCGTGGGCCTGTGCGCCGAACGGACCGTGGACCTCGTCGTCGGCGTCCTCGCCATCCTCAAGTCCGGTGCTGGATACCTGCCGCTCGACCCCCGCCACCCCGCCGCCCGGCTCCGCGACACCCTCGCCGACGCCGAGTGCCGCATTCTGCTCGGCGACACCGCATCCTGCGCCCCGCTGCTCGGCGGCGAAGCCCCCGCCTTCATATCCCTGACCGCCGACGGCGATGCCGGACCGGACGACCAGGCGCCCGCACCCCACCCCGGCGCCGGACCCGACACCACGGCGTACGTCATCTATACCTCGGGCTCCACGGGCCGCCCCAAGGGCGTCGTCGTCACCCACGCCAACGTCACCCGCCTGTTCACCGCCACCGAGCACGACTTCGGATTCGGCGCCGACGACGTATGGACCCTCTTCCACTCCATAGCCTTCGACTTCTCCGTCTGGGAGCTGTGGGGTCCGCTGCTGCACGGCGGCCGACTCGTCGTCGTGCCGTACCTGACCAGCCGGGACCCCTACGCGTTCCTGGAGCTGCTGCGCAGCGAGCGCGTCACCGTCCTCAACCAGACCCCCACCGCCTTCCGCCAGCTCGCCGCGGCGGCCGAGGACACCGACTTCCCCGACCTCGCCCTACGCACCGTCGTGTTCGGCGGCGAAGCCCTCGACCCGGCCACCCTCAGCGGCTGGGTCGGCGGATACGGCATCCGCAGGCCCCGCCTCGTCAACATGTACGGCATCACCGAGACGACGGTGCACGTCACCGTCCGCCCGCTCACCCTCGCCGACCTCTCCGGCTCGCTCAGCCCCATCGGCCGCCCCGTTTCCGACCTGCGCGTCCATGTCCTGGACGCGGACATGAACGAAGTCCCGGACGGCACCGAAGGCGAGATGTACGTGGGCGGCCCCGGCGTCGCACGCGGCTACCTCAACCGCCCCGAGCTCACCGAACAGCGCTTCGTTCCCGACCCGTTCGGCGCCCCGGGAGAGCGCCTGTACCGTTCCGGCGACCTCGCGGTGCGCCGGGAGGACGGCGAACTCGAATACCGGGGCCGCATCGACCACCAGGTCAAACTGAACGGCTTCCGCATCGAGCTCGGCGAGATCGAACGGGCCCTCCTCGACCAGCCCGGCGTCCGCGCCGCCGCCTGTGTCCTGCGCGAGGACACCCCCGGCCTGCCCCGCTTGCTCGGCTACGTCGTCCCCGCACCCGGCCACCAGGACCCGCAGCCGGCGCGTCTGCGCGAGGCACTGAGCGTACGACTGCCCGCCCACATGCTCCCGGCCGCCGTCGTCCCCCTCGCCGAACTCCCGCTGACCGGCAACGGCAAGCTCGACCGCGACCGCCTGCCCGCCCCCGAAACCCACCGCGCCACCCCGGCCGAGCCCCGGACGGCCGGGCCCCGAACCCCAGCCGAACACACCCTCGCCGCCGTCTGGCGCCAGGTCCTCGACCTGCCCGACCTGGGCGTCGACGACAACTTCTTCGCGCTCGGCGGCGACTCGCTGCGCGCCGTCCGCGTCGCGGCGCTCGCCCGCGAGGCCGGTCTCCCGGTCTCGGTCGAACAGATCTTCCTCCACCCGAGCGTGGCCGCCCTCGCCGCAGCCGCCGAAGCACAGGACGAGAGCCCCGCGCCCGCCCCGGCCGGCTGCTCGACGATCCTCGCCGACCTCGACCCCTCCAAGCTGCCGGCCAGCACCGTCGACGCCTACCCCACGGCGGCGATGCAGCTCGGCATCCTCTACGAGTGCGAATCCGCCGAGGACGAGACCACGGGCCTCTACCACGACCTGATCAGCGTCCGCCTCGACGGCCCCTTCGACCGTCCCGCCCTCGAACGCGCCCTGGCCACGCTGACCGAACGCCACGCCATCCTGCGCACCTCCTTCCGCCTCGGCGCCTTCCGCGAACCGATGCAACTCGTCGCCGAGACCTCACAGATCCCCCTGACCGTCGAGCACCACAAGACCGGACGGCCGGACGCCAAGACCCACGACCACCTGCTCCGCACCTGGTGGGACCGGGAGAAGAAGGACCCCTTCGACACCGAGCAAGCCCCGCTGGCGCGCTGCCACGTCCTGCGCACCGACCCCCACGGCTTCCAGCTCTCCCTCGCCGTGCACCACGCGATCCTCGACGGCTGGAGCCTGGCTCTGCTCACCACCGAACTCCTCCTCGCCTACGAGGGCGAACTGCGTCCCGACGCCACCGAGCCCGCCCTGCCGCCCGTGCCCGGCGCCCGCTACCGCGACTTCGTCGCCGCCGAACAGCGGGCCCAGGCCGACCCCGCCGCCCGCGCCTGGTGGGAGACGCTGCTGCGGCAAGAAGGCGAGCCCGCCGAACTCCCGCTGGACCCGGACGGCGCCGCCGAGGACGAGTTCGCTTTCCACAGGCCGCTGCCCGAGGACCTGGACGCCGCCCTTGATGAGACGGCGGCCCGCCTCGGCCTGCCCGTCAAAAGCGTCTTCCTCGCCGCCCACGCCCGGGCCCTCGCCGAACTCACTGCATCCGACCGAACGGTGACGGCCGTCCAGGTCAACGGACGCCTGGAAGAGCCCGGTTCGGACCGCGTCCTGGGCCTGCTCCTGAACATGGTGCCGCTCCACCTCACCGCGCGCGGCACGTGGGCCGAACTGGCCGGCGCCGCCTTCGACGCCGAACGCGCACGCCAGCCCTACCGCCGCTACCCCCTCGCCGCCCTGCAGCAGCTCACCGGCCGCGGCACCACCCTCTTCAACGTCGCCTTCAACTACACCGACTTCCACACCTTCGACGACCTCGCCGCGCTGCGCACGATCCGCCCCCACGACTGGTGGTTCTCCGATCGGCACAGCTTCCCGCTCATGGTCGAGATCACCCGCACCCCGCACACCGGCCGCCGCGCCCTCGCCGTCACCCTCGGCGCCGACAGCCCGTACGCAGGGACCGGAGCCCGCCTGGGCCGCCTCGTCCTGCAGGCCCTCCACGCCATCGCCGCGGACCCGAACGCGACGGTCTCCACCACCTCGGAAAGGGGACCCCGGCGATGAACCAGCCCACGCCGCCCCACGGCCCGGTCCTCCTGACCCCGCTGCCCCGCCCCCAGGCCGCACACCGACTCCTCGTTTTCCCGCACGCGGGAGGAGGTCCGTCCTTCTACCGCGGGTGGGGCGCGGCAGCCGGCGCCGACATCGAGGTGTCGCTCGTGCAGTACGCGGGGCGGGAGCAGCGCATCGGTGAACCTCCCGTACCGGATGCCCGAGCCGGCGCCGCAGAAGTGAGCGACGCCCTGCGGGCCACTGTCGCCCTGGGCGACAGCCGTCCGGTCGCCCTGTTCGGCCACAGCATGGGCGCGATCATCGCCTACGAGGCGGCACTGGCCCTCACGGACGTTGAGCTGTCCGCCCTGTTCGTCTCCAGCAGCAGGGCCCCCGCCACCGTCACCCCGCCGACCGGCCCGGTTCCTGCCCGCGCCGACGACAAAATCCTCTCCCACCTGCGTGCCCTCGGCGGCACCCCCATGTCCCTCTTCGAAGACCGGGCGATCCGCGAGCTCTACCTGCCCGTGTTCCGAGCCGACTACCACCTGGTCGACACCTACGCCTCCAGGGCCGACAGCCACGCGTTGTCCCTCCCTGTCACCGCCTTGTGGGGCACCAAGGACCCCACGGCCGACGGAGAGCTGACGGGCCTCTGGCATGCGACCACCACGGGCCGGTTCCGCCACTACGCCTTCGACGGCGGCCACTTCTACCTCGTGGATCACCTCGACAGTGTCCTGAAACTGGTGAGGGAGCAGCTGACCGGGCGATGACACATGACCCCGATTCGGCTTCGGCGCCTGTTCCACCTGTTCCGCATCGGCGCCCGGCAGCATGTCCCACCCGTCGCTACGGCGAAGCGCGCGGCGCCGCCGATCCGTGAACTTGCCCGGGGCAGCGGCACGGCGACGGCCGGGATGTCGCGAGCCCCTGCCTGACATGTGCCTATGACCCGGCTCTATCAGTAGACGTCAGGGTGGTGTGGCACGCGTGGCGCGCCGGGAGGGTACAGGTACATGGAGTTCCAGCCCCTGGGTCCGGTGTCGGTCAGCGGGAGCGACGGGCCGGTGCCGCAGCCTCAGTCCGGAGCGCGAACCGCCCTTCGGAAACCGGCAGGTGTCCCGGGGGCGGGTCATGAGAGGGTGCGGTTCGGATCAGCAGAGGGGGAAAATGGGGCTGACCTACGGCTACGACATCTACCTGCGTCCCCGGAACGTCGCCAGGGCGCTGGCCAATCTGACCGAACTGGCGTCACCGCCCCGCGGTGTGCCGCTGCTTGAACTCACACTGCCCGGCGGTGAACGGCTCATCCTCCCGTTCACGTCCCACTTCAAGAGCGAGCCGGTCGACTGCTCCACCAGCAGCACACTCGAGCTCGACACGTCCATCATGTTCGACGTCGATGACGCACTGCGCGAGTACGCGGAGGCCGGCGGCCCTAACCCCGAGGCGGACGGGCGCATCCAGATCGGGTACGTCTACCTGACGATCCGGTTCCAGTCCTTCCTGCACCATCATTACGCGTCAATGGAGTTCTGGGCAGCGACGTCGGGGATGAGCCGCATGTTCGCGCAGTCGGTTCGCGTCAGGGAGTTGTTCACCGGCCTCACCGCCGCCAGCGGCGGAGTGTGCTGCCTGTTCGACACCGGTGACGGCGGCCCCGAGCAAGTGTGCTGGCTCAACGGTGAGACAACCCAGGAGATGATCTCCGGCCCCCGCTTTCCAGATCGGCGCGCCCTTGTGGCGACTTGGCCCGACCCCGACCAGTGAGCACCGGCGCGGGCACTGTCAACTTGTTGGTGTGCGGTTACTTGAGGGTGTGCGGGGGCTGGGCTTGGTTTCCGCCTCTGGTTCAGGCCTCGGTGGGTATGGCGGTAGTGCCGGTGATCTCGTTCCAGGTTCCGAAGCGGTGGTGCATCTCGGTGCGGTGGCCGGTGGCGGTCATCCGGTGGCGGCGGGGCCGGAAGTGCGGTGAGATCTGGCTGAACGCGGACAGGAACCTCTGGGTTCTGCCGACTGTGCGAAAGCCCTTCATCGCGCGTTCGCGCTGCCTCGTCGGCTGATGGGAGTTCTCCGCACGGTTGTTCAGGCCCTTGTGGGAACGGTGATCGACCGAGGACATCAACTCTCTGTGGGTGGCTTTGTACGTGAGTTGCGAGAGCACCCGTTGCTCGGGGACGAGAGCACCCGATGCTCCAGTCGCGCGGGATCGCAGAGTTTTGAGAGCACTCGGGTGCTTGCTTCGGGACCATGATCGTGCTCTCGGACTCGAGTGGTACCGAAGGCCCGGCCTGGGGACCCGCTGGTATGAATCGGCGGTGTGTCAGGTCGAAGGAGGTCCGTGGCCCTGGCCGGGTGATCCACAGTGGCGGAAGGAAATACCCCGCCGAGAGGCTCTCTTCCGTCTTCTGGAGTGGATCGTGACGTTCTCACTGTCGGGCGCTGCCTGCCGGCCGGGTCCTGATGCCGGGCATCGTGCCGGTTCGGCCGTCGGTCGGGGCCGGGCGCTGGCCGTGGCGGCCGGCGTCTTCTGTACCGCCGTCATCGCCCCGGTGGCGCTGTCCGGGGCCGCCCACGCGCAGGGCACCTGCACGGTGTCCGGCCCCACCACCACCTGCACGTTCGCCTTCACCGGCGCCGAGCAGACCTTCACCGTGCCCAGTGGCGTCACGCAGGTCGACGTCACGGCGACCGGCGCCGGCGGCGGCGTGGAGGACAACGGCGTGAGCGGCGGCCGGGGCGCCCAGGTGTCCGGCGCGCTCACCGGGCTGTCCGGCGGGCAGACCCTCTACGTCGAAGTCGGCGGCACCCCCACCAACGGCAGCGGCGGCTCGTGCGCCAGCAGCGCGCAGTGCGCTGGTGGCTTCAACGGCGGCGGCAGTACCCGCTTCGGCGGAGGCGGCGGCGGTGCCTCCGACGTCCGCACCCAGCCCGGCACCACCCCCCTGACCACCACCGACTCCCGCCTCATCGTGGCTGCGGGCGGCGGGGGAGCCGGCTGGGCTGGCCAGTGCACCGGAAGCCCGGGCGGAGACGCCGGTCAGCCGGGCGGGGACGCGACCTGCAGCGGAGGAGACGGCGGCGGGGCGGGCACGTCCACCCACGGCGGGACCGGCGGCACCGGCGGGGGCGGGGTGTTCGACGGTGGGCCCGGCACGCTCGGTGTCGGCGGCACCGGCGGCGGCCCGGGCATCTCCCTGACCGGTGGCGGCGGAGGCGGGGGCTACTACGGCGGAGGCGGCGGCGGCAACATCAACCCCTTCATCACTCCGAGCGGCGGCGGGGGTGGCGGAGGCGGCGGCTTGTCCCTCGTCCCCACCGGCGGCACCGGCCCCACGGTGACCGGCGCCGCCGCGGGCATCACCATCAGCTACCTCACCCCGGGCAAGCCCGTGACCACGGATCTGGTCTCGCACCCGCACCGGACCCCACGAGTCGGTCAGAGGGTGCCACTACGCGATTTGGTCTGCCCCAGCGACACGAGCGCCACGACAAGGCCCACCGGAACCGTGACATTCACCGACACCACGACCCACACAACCCTGGGCACCGACCCCCTGAGGCCCTTCCACCGGAACTGCGCCGCCGCGATGGTCACCACCTCGTTCCGGACCGCCGGCACGCACACCATCACGGCCGTCTACAGCGGCGACACCGTCTACCAGAGCAACAGCAGCAACCCCGAAACCCTCACCGTGACCGTCAGAACACCGCACCACAACCGATAGGCGCACCCCTACGGGCCCCTGCCGAGCCACCCACCCGGCAGGGGCCCCACGCGTCCCGACCCACCGACACGCCCCCGGGTGCTCTCGCTTCCCACCGACATCTCCCGGCACCTCGATCAAGAACCGATGCCAGAACCGCGCCCTCCACCACCAGCCCCCTACCGAACGATCAACAAACCCGGCCACCATCCCAGCCCGGAGACCACTCACTCAACTTGGCGGTGCCTTCCCGGCGCCTACAGCGTCGGCGCACCCCGCGCGATGATGGCCGCGATCATGAGCGTCGCCCCATAGATGTGTGGATCAGGGCGGGCGTCGCATCGCCGCTGACCACGCTCGCCGTGTTCACGGTTGTCAGGGTCTCCGCCGCCGATCCCAGGACTCCCGTGCCCGCCCGGCGCGCGATCCACCGGCGGACACGGTCCGTTGTCACATCCCGGCCATTCCGGCACAGGTGAGGCCCGGAGCCAGCGCCGGGATCCAGAAGACGGCGACGGCCAGGGCGATCGAGGCGATCCCCACGACACGGGCCACCAGACGGCCGATCGGAGCGAGCTTCTCAGTGGTGATCACAGAGGCCAGGACCACCATGGCCCACAGGTTCATCACACCGAACGCCGCCAGCAGCAGCATCAGCGACCAGCAGCAGCCCAGGCAGAAGGCCCCGTGGTGGGCTCCGGCACGCAGATCGCGCGAGGGCCCCGGATACGAGGCGTAGCGCAGCATCAGCCCGATCGGCGAGCGGCACCTCGCCAGGCAGCGGTCCTTGAGGGGCGTGAGTTGGTAGACGCCGCTGATGGCGAACACGGCCGCGGCCACTGCGGTCCCCGCCGCGGCGGGGAGGCTCGCCGCCCGGCCCAGGCCAACGGCCAGCCCGTACCCCGGCAGCCCGGCCGCAGCCCAGACAAGCAGGTAGGCGACGGTAAAGACGACCATGCGCGATGCCCGATGCGCGGTGATGGTGCGCGCGTACAGCGTGGCGACGAGCGCTGTGGCGGGCAGCATCATTGCAGCCATCATCAGCGTCCACACGACCAGGAAAGCGGGCAGGCCCAGGCCCATAGTGCCAGGCATCGCCTGCATGCCGCCCCAGCGCGTTACCACCCAGACCCAGGCGGCGGCCGCCGCGACCAGCAGCAGCCCGGCGGGGCCCGCCCTCCGGCGGACGGTGGCCGGCCCACCGGTCACGCGGACCATGTGAAGGGCGCCGAGTGTCCGTTGCCGCCGGTGAAGTCCCAGGACCGGCCGTACACGCCGTTGCCCGTGGCCCGGGTGGACCGGGCGATCGTCAGCGTGCTGTTCGCCGGGTGGAACATGCCGGTCAGGCCCATGACCGGACCGTCCTCGCCGAACTGCGGGGCGACCTGGTCCTCGATTTCGATGTCGATGGCGTCACCCACCCGCGCGGCGTGGCGGCGGCCGTCGTCGCGGTAGTCGATGGGGACGCGCTCCACGCCGAGGACCTCGCCGATGAGCGGAGTGAGCGCCGCCATCGGCCCGCCGGCCTGGCCGGAGAAGACCTTGCCCAGCGCGTCCGCCTGGCTGTCGTCGGCCGAAGCGTCGATATACATCGCCACCTGCCAGCCGCCCTCGGCCATCACTCGGGGCGCGTCGATGAAGACGGCGACGCTGCGGTCGGAGACATCCGCGCCGTCCACGTTCCCGCTGTCCACGTGGAAGGCGAAGGTCACCTGGCAGCGCTCGTGGTCGGCCGGTGCGGTGAGGCCCGAGGTGGTGCAGGGGCACACGACGTCACAGTTGCAGCTCTCCAGGTACGTGCCGTTGAGATTCCAGGGCATATCTTTATCTCCCTGTTTCACGTCCCGCGCGGCGAAGGGATTGCCGCACCTGGAGGTCCGCCCCGTCCCGGTGCCGCTCTTCTCCAGGCTATTCCTGACACCCCCGTTGCGCAGATCCGCCGGGGCGCAGCTCACCGTCCTGGTGGAGGGTCACTTTCATCCGCGACCACGCCTGCCGGGCACGGTGGCCCCGCCTGAGTTGGGTGAGACGGCAACCGGAGAGGAACCACCAACACCATGGGGTCTGTCAATCGAGCGCTGACACTGCAGCACAGCATCGGCCGTGGCACCCCTTGAGCCAGCGTTGTCAACTTGGCTGGCGGGCTGGCTCCTGGGACGCTTCTCGGGTCGTTGGGCATAGGGAGGGGAACGTCGTGGCGCCGTCGTACAAGGGCTATCGGTTCCCGACGGAGGTCGTCGCCCACTGCGTGTGGCTGTACCACCGCTTCCCGCTGAGCTTCCGCGAGGTCGAGGAGCTGATGCTCGCACGTGGCGTGACCGTCTCCTACGAGACGATCCGGCAGTGGTGCGCGAAGTTCGGCCCTGAGTATGCCCGCGAGCTGCGGCGCCGCCGGCCCCACGCCGGGGACAAGCGGCACTTGGACGAGGTATTCCTCAAGGCCAACGGGGAGCGGCGGTACCTGTGGCGGGCGGTGGACCAGGGACGGTGACGTCCTCGGCATCTTGGTCCAGGCGAAGCGGGACGCGAAGGCCGCGAAGCGGTTCCTGGCCAAGCTGATGAGGAAGCAGCACCGGGTACCCAGGGTGCTGGTCACCGACCGGCTTCGCTCCTACGGCGTCGCCCACCGCGAGCTGATGCGCTCGGTGGAGCATCGGCGGTCGAGGTACCTGAACAACCGGGCCGAGAACTCCCACCAGCCCACCCGTCAGCGCGAGCGGGCCATGAAAGGCTTCCGCTCGCCCAGAGCGCCCCAGCGGTTCCTCGCCGCGTTCAGCCAGATCTCGCCCCACTTCCGGCCCCGACGCCACCTTATGACCGCAGCCGAGTACCGCGCCGAGATGACCGTCCGCTTCACCATCTGGAACCGGATCACAGGTGCCGCGGCCTGACACAAGGACCGCCGCCCGGGCCCTCCACGGCCACACATATCCTCAGCCAGACACCGACTGGTCAAGTTGACAACGTCCTTCGGCGGGCAGGCCGATGGGGTTGCCGGCGGCGATGAGGACGACGATGGAGGCGGAGGCGACGTTGGCCATGCCCTTGGAGAGGATGACCAGCACGCCGACCATGAGGAGCAGGGCGGGCAGGGAGGTGTCGGCGCCGTAGGCGTTGGCGAGGAAGACCAGGGCGACGGCCTGGTAGAGGACGGAGCCGTCGGTGTTGAAGGAGCAGCCGAGCGGGACGACGAACGACGTCGTCGACCGGCTGACCCCGAAGTCCTCCAACTTGCCCATGAGCGGGGCCAGTACGGCCTCGGAGCTGCGGGTGACGAAGGCGATGCCGGCGAGGTTGGCGATCGACTTCAGCAGTGCGACGTAGCGGATGCGGTGGATCGCCGCGATGAGCGGGAACAGCGCGCCGAGGACGGTGGCCAGCCCCGCGTAGACGATGGCGACGAGCCCGCGAGGCTGCGCAGGTTGCCGAACCCGTAGTGGGCGACGTCGTAGGAGATGAGGCCGAGCACGCCGAGCGGGGCGACGCCGTTGACGTAGCCGACGACCTTGAACGTCACCGCGGCGACGGAGTCCAGCACCGAGGCGAAGGGCGCGGACTTCTCCCCGATCGCGGCCATCGCCACGCCCACCAGCAAGGCGAAGACGATCGCGCCGAGCAGGTTGCCCTCGCCGAACGCGGCGAAAATGTTCTTCGGCACGGCGTGCAGAACCAGCTCGTGGAAGTCGACCCCCTGGTCCAGGCTCTTCAGATCCTCGGAGCTGGCTCCCTGCACGGGAGCGCCCTTGCCGATGCCGGTGAACTTGGCCAGCCCCACAGCCAGCAGCAGGATGACGGTGGTGACGATCTTGAAGTAGAGGATGGCCTTGCCGGCGATCCGACCGACCTTCTTGACCGACTCCATGCGGGCGATGCCCAGCACGATGAGCGGGAAGACCAGCGGCAGCTCGACAACCTGCACCAGGTTGAGGAAGACGTCACCGAGGATCTTCATCTGCTCGCCCGCGGACGGGGCGAGGGATCCGATGAGCTCGCCGAGACCCACGACGATCAACGACTGCACGCCGATCGGCATCTGCAGACAGCGCCTGAGCATGGATCGATGGACCGGGCAGGTGAAGCAGTCATGGGGCGTCTCCGATAGCTGGGCATTCGATAGCTGGGCATTGGTGGGGGCTAGGGCCACGCCTCACGACAGTGGTGCCTGTGTCGGCGGCCGGCTGAGGCTCCGACGCCTGCGACGAGCAGGAGGGGCTGCCGTGGCGCACGTGCCAACGGAACGGCTCTCCTGGAGTCGCCGATGACGACGCCTGTCTGCACCGAGGCGCAGGAGCGGGAAGCCGGTCGCCGGTGGGATCGGTTGCCGGGCGGTGGGGACTGCCGGTCCTGAAGGGGCCGGGCTTGCTTCCGTGCTGCAGACCGGGGGCGGCAGCACGGACGTTTCTACGGGCGAAGCGGCATCGGTCTGCCTCCGTCCTGGTCGGCCAGCACCGGTCAGCCCTAGCACTGGACGGGAACTCTAGAGATGGATAGATTGTCTGTATAGATCTAGACGAAAAATCCGAGAACATTGGATGCCGGTCCCTGCGCACAGCCGCAGGCATGGCGAGAGCGAACTCCTGCGGCGCGTGAGTGACTGCACAGAGCACCGGGCGGAAGCAGGGTCAGGAGATGAACGGCAGTGACACCACTACGGAGGGCCGGGCGATGACCTCGGAAGGCAACCGCCACGTGAGCGGCCAGGACGGCACGCGGCTACGGGACGGGCGGCTCCCCGGGCCGGCGATGTCCGGGGCGCCGGAGGACGAGCATCTTCTGGCCGAGGCCGAGAAGATCGCCCAGGCGCTGGGCCGCATGTTCCCCGGCATCTGCGAGGTTGTGCTGCACGACCTGCGCGATCCGGACCACGCCATCCGGTTCATCGAGAACAACCTGTCGGGACGCAAGGTGGGAGAGTCTGCCACCGAACTGGGTCTCGCTCGCATCCGGGACCCGTACTACCCCAGCGTCATCCAGAACTACGCCAACCAGTTCCCCGACGGACGCCCCGCGAAGAGCACCTCGATCGGGATCAAGAACGCTGCCGGGCAGTACATCGCCGCCCTCTGTCTGAACCTGGACATCTCGACGCTCTCGCCCATCACGCTGACGCTGTCGAACCTGGTCGCGACCGATCCTGAGAACCGGGACGTCCAGATCGAGAGGCTGAGCGACCGGAGCCGCCGGGAACTGCGCGAAGTCGTCGAGACAGCGGCCGCCGAGCGCTCCACGACCCCGCGGGCACTGCCCCGGGAAGCGAAGAAGGACCTGGTGCGCCGCCTGTACGAGGACGGCTACTTCGACACCCGCAACGCCGCCCAGACCATCGCCGACCTCCTCGGGATCTCCCGAGCCAGCGTTTACTCCTACACGAAGTGAGACGATGACCACCAGCGAGATCATCACGGGGAACGACCGCCCGTGCACGGGCGGCACCCCCTCGATCGACACGTTCGACAGCCCCCAGCTGGCGCCGCCGGCAGGCCACTACTCGCACATCGCCACCCACCGCGGTGTGGCCTACATCTCCGGCCAGCTCCCCGTGACACCCGACGGCTCCCCCCTGGTCGGCGAGTCGTTCGAGGCCCAGGCGCGCCAGGTGCTCAGCAACCTCGACGCGTGCCTGGCCACAGCCGGTACCAGCCGCGACAAGCTGATCTCGGTCACCGTCTACGTGACCGACATCGGCGACTGGCCGGCCTTCGACCAGGTGTACAAGGAGTGGCTCGGTGCGAGCAGGCCCGTGCGGGCCGTCGCTGGCGCCAGGGAGCTGCACTACGGGTCCGCGGTGGAGGTGCACGCAGTTGCAGCCCTCGACTGACCGCCACCCTGTGCCGAGCGCGGACCGGCTGCCGGGACCGTCCGGCCTGCTGTACATCACTGAGCAGCAGACCGCCGCGCTGGTGGATGAGTCCCTCGCGTTCGACACGGCCCGCGCCGCGTTCGCCGCCACCGTGGACGCGGCCGTCCTGCCCAGCCTTGTCGTGCATGGATCCGACCTGCGTAATCAGCTCAGCCTCAAGCCGTCCGCCTCCGCGACCCATGCGGGGGTGAAGATCGGTACCTTCTGGCCGGACACCCCGCGCAGGGGCTGCCGCGGCACCACTCCACCCTGCTGCTGTTCGACCAGACCATCGGCAGGATCGCGGCCGTCCTGGAGGTCGGGACCGCGAACGCCTACCGGACCGCTGCCGCCGATGCCCTGGCCGTGGACCTCCTTGCCCGCACCGACGCCGCAACCCTGGCGGTTTTCGGCACCGGGCACCAGGCTGCCTACGAGGTCCGGGCCGTCAGCCGCGTACGGCCCATCAGCACGGTGCTGGTCGTGGGACGGGACAAGGACCGCGCCGGCCGGCTGGCCGCACAGTTGGCCGCAGAAGGCCACGACGCGCAGAGCATCAGCGCCGAGGAAGCCTGCGCACGGGCCGATGTCATCGTCACCGCCGCCCGGGCCGACACCCCGCCCCTGCTCGAGGCCGACTGGATCCGCCCCGGCACCCACATCTCCTGCATGGGCGCCGACGCCCCCGGCAAGCGGACTCCCGCCCGAACTGCTCGCCCGCGCCCGCGTCTTCTGCGACCTCCCTGAGCAGGCCCGGCGCATGGGCGAGAGCCAGCACGCCCCACAGGGCACTGTGCTCACCGCGCTCGGCGCCGTCCTCACCGGCCGCGCCCCGGGGCGGGGCGGCACGATGACATCACGGTCTTCGACAGCTCCGGGATCGGTCTGCAGGACCTCTGCCTGGGCCTGGCCCTTCTCAAGAAGATGGACGTAACCCTGTGAACACCGCCCTGCCCCCGGCCCCCGTGACGACGCTGGCCGACCCCGACACCCCGTTCGCCGTCGTCGACGTGCACAGGGCCCTGCGCAACATCGAGCGACTGGCGAGGCGGGCCGACCGACTTGGGGTCACCCTGCGGCCGCACGTGAAGACGGCCAAGAGCCTCGATATTGCCGCCCTGATGCACGGCGGCGCCCCGTGTCCGGTCACCGTCTCCACCCTCGCCGAGGCCGAGGCGTTCGCCGACGGCGGCTACACCGACATCACCTACGCCGTCGGCATCGACCCGCACAAACTGCCCCGCGTCATCGCCCTCCTGCGCCGCGGCGTCACCCTGCGCGTCCTGCTCGACAGCCGCGAACAGGCCGCCTTCGTCGCCGACGCCGCCCGTAAAGCCGGCCTCGCCGTCCCGGCGCAGATCGAGATCGACTGCGACGGCCACCGCGGCGGCCTCAAGGCCGATGCCCCCGGACTCGTCGACATCGGCCGCATCCTGCACGAGGCCGGATGCCTCGACGGCGTTCTGACTCACGCGGGCGAGTCCTACTTCGCCTACACCCCGGGAGACCAGCGGCTGGCAGCCAAGAACGAACGCGACACCGCGATCGCTGCAGCAGAGCGGCTGCGCGCCGCCGGTCTGCCCGTCAGCACGGTCAGCGCCGGCTCGACACCGACCGCACACGCGGCCGAGGACCTCACCGGCGTCACCGAACTGCGCGCCGGCAACTACGTCTTCTTCGACCTCGTCATGGCCGGCCTGGGCGTCTGCCGCGTGGAGGACCTCGCCCTGTCGGTGGTCGTGACCGTCATCGGCCACCGCCCCGAGCACGGCTGGATCGTCACCGACGGCGGATGGATGGCCATGTCCCGGGACCGCGGCACCGCCGTCCAGGCCCAGGACCAGGGCTACGGCCTCGTCCTCGACCTGGCCGGAAACCCGATCCCGAGCCTGGTCATGAGCGCGGCGAGCCAGGAGCACGGCACCCTCACCGCCCGCGACGGCGCCGACCTGCCCGACCTGCCCGTCGGCACCCGGCTGCGCATCCTGCCCAACCACGCGTGCGCCACCGCCGCCCAGCATCGCGGCTATCACGTCATCGACAGCACCCAGCCCACAGAACCCGCGCCCGCCATCCAGGCCAACTGGGAACGCATCACCGGCTGGTGACCAGCAACAGGACCGCCCTCACCCTGCCGCTCGACTCGCCCTCCCTCCCCGACCCGCTCAAGGACACCCCATGGCCACTGCCTTGCCCGTGACCTTCGACGACGTCCGCGACGCCGCTGCCCGCCTCAACGGCATCGCCCACCGCACCCCCGTGCTGACCTCCCGAACTCTCAACTCCCTGGTCGGCGCGGAGGTGTTCATCAAGTGCGAGAACTTCCAGCGCATCGGCGCGTTCAAGTTCCGCGGTGCCTACAACGCCGCCGCGCAGCTGCCCCCCGAGCAGCTGGCCAAAGGCATCGCCGCCTACTCCTCCGGTAACCACGCCCAGGCCACCGCACTGGCCGCCCGGGAACTGGGCACCAGCGCCGTCATCCTGATGCCCGAGGACGCCCCCCGCTCCAAGCGGGAGGCAACCGTCGGCTACGGCGCGGAAGTCGTCGCCTACGACCGCTACACCCAGGACCGCACCGCGCTCGGCGAGGCGCTCGCCGCCGAACGCGGCCTGGCGCTCATCCCTCCCTACGACCACCCGCACGTCATCGCGGGCCAGGGCACCGCAGCCCTCGAGCTCCTGGAGGAAACCGGGGAACTGGACGCTCTCATCGCGCCCGTCGGGGGCGGGGGCCTCATGGCCGGAAGCGCCATCACCGCCAAGACGCTGTACCCCGGCATCCACGTCGTCGGTGTCGAACCCGACACCGGCGACGACACCAAGCGCTCCCTGGAAGCCGGCGAGCGCATCAGCATCCCCGTGCCCCGCACCCTCGCCGACGGACAGGCTCTGCCCACCCCCGGCGAGATCACCTTCGCCATCAACCAGCAGCTCGTGGACGGCATCGCCCTCGTCAGCGACGATGAGATCCGAGGCGCCATGCGCTTCGCCTTCGAACGACTCAAGATCGTCCTCGAACCCAGCGGCGCAACCGCCCTGGCCGCGCTCCTCGCCGGACACATCGACAACCGCCCCCGGCGGATCGGTGTCATCGCCTCCGGAGGAAACATCAACACCCAGCGATTCACCGACATCATCAACGGCTGACAGACCTTGCTCCAGCACGTAAGTCCCCAGCGGCCGCCCTTGCCGCCGGGTTGGCGCTTCGCATGGTCAACCCTGCATGACGAGGGCTTGGAACCGATGTGCCGCCGCTCTGGCCGGCGGCAGGGGCCCTGTCCCGGGGCTACCGGGGCAGCTTGGTGGTGCGCTGGGGGTGGGCGGCGGTGACGTAGCGCATGGCGGTCTGCAAACTCGCGCCGTCCGGCCGAGACCTGCCCGCGGAGGTCGAGCTGACCGGGGTTGACTAGCTCGGCGCGCGCGGTGCTGACGGCGGCGGTCGGCCGGCCGAGCTGTCCCTTGGTCCACGTGGCTGCCGATCCGGCGGGCGGATCGTGCAGCGGCCACGGCGTGTTGACACCGAGATGCCCGTACGGATCCCCTCCTCCGAAGGCGTCGACGAACGCCGTACTTCCGGGGTGTACGGAGTCGTCGTTGAAGATTGAACGTGACGTCTGAATACCGCCGGACCCGCAGGGCGTTCCGGTCTTGGATTGAGCGTGTCCAAGACCGGAACAAGGAGTTTTACGGAGATGACGATGAACGGTGCGACGGCGCTCGACGGCAAGGTGGCGCTGGTGACCGGCGGCAGCCGGGGGATCGGGGCGGCGGTCGCGCTGCGGCTGGCCGAGGACGGCGCAGACGTGGCGCTGACCTACCAGGGCTCGGCCGAGTTGGCCGAGGAGGTGGTCGCCAAGATCACCGCGATGGGGCGGAGCGGCTGGGCCGTCCGCGCGGACAGCGCAGACCCGGAGGCGGTGTGCGGCGCGGTGGCGGCGGTCGCCGAGCGGTTCGGGCGGCTGGACATCCTGGTGAACAATGCGGGTGTCGGCGCCGTCGGACCGATCGAGGCGGTGACATGCGACCAGATCGACCGGGTGCTGGCGGTGAACGTTCGCGCGCCCTACCTCTACGCCCAGGCGGCGCTGCAGTACCTGGTCGAGGGTGGACGGATCGTGAGCATCGGCAGCTGCATCGCCCAGCGCGTGGCCTTCGGTGGAAGCGCGCTCTACGCGACCAGCAAGGCCGCTCTGATCGGCTTCACCAAGGGCATGGCCCGGGAGCTCGGCCCGCACGGGATCACCGTCAATCTGGTCCACCCGGGCCCGATCGACACCGACATGAACCCGGGCGACGGCGATTCCGCCGACTTCCAGCGCGGCTTCACTGCGCTCGGCCGCTACGGCACGGCGGCGGAGGTCGCGGACGCCGTCTCATACCTGGCCGGCGAGAGCGCCCGATACGTCACAGGCGCGGAGCTGGCGGTGGACGGTGGCTTCGCAGTCTGAGCCCGCGCGGTCCGACGCAGGCCAGGTAGACCTTGGCGCTCAGTCCGTCACGGCGCCGACCCGTGATCTTGGGCAGTGGATCACGGCTGGGTGATACGTCGCCAGGAGTCGTCCGATGCCGAGTGGGACCTGCTGCGGCCCTTGCTGCCCACGGCTGCGACAGGCCGTCCCCGGTTGGACGACGAACGGCATCGTGTGGAAGTTCCGCACCGGGGTTGCCTGGCGGGACGTACCCGAGCGGTACGGGTCCTGGGCCACCCTGCACACCCGCTTCCGCCGGTGGGCCAAGGACGGCACCTTCGAGCGGATGCTGCAAGCCGCGCAGGCGAAGGCGGACGCCGGGAGGTTGGGCTCATCGATGCCACCGTGTTCGGTGTGCTTGCCGGAGACCTGCCAATCACGCGATTGCGCGAGTGTCCGCCCGACGCGGGCATCTGCGAGCAGCGTGACCTGCGCTGCATGCTGTTGCTTGCTCAGTTCTTCCCAGCCGCGGGGGACCGCCGCCGTTCTCTGATCCGCAAGGTGATGGCTGAGCCCGATGGCGAACGACTGAACTCACAACACACGGCCGAGCGGCTGCGGGCCTACTCCGCACTGTGCTCGGTGAGCTGGCCGGAGGCGTGAAACCCACGCGTAGACGACAACACTGTTCCGGTCACCAACGCCCGCTTCGGCGTCGTCCTCAGCGGCAAGAGCGCTGTACAGCTGCTGGCCACCGCGGACAAGGACGACGACGCGTTCGCCGAGCTCATCCGTTACCGAGCGCCACAGTGGTTGGCCGCGTTCAAACTCGCCGACGCCGATCGCGGCTCCATGGGTGCCCAGGCTAACCGCCGCGCAGAAGACGAGCCCGCGACCAGCGTCCGGATCCGGCGTGGTATCCCGGACGTGCTCACAGCCATGAACGCCCGCCGGACGCAGGCGGTGGGATTGCTGCGCGAGATGGCCGTCGCGATGGAGGAGGGCCGCGCGCCACAGCGCGTCGACGCCTTCGGAAACACTGACCCCACTGGGATGCTCGCTGACCAAGCATGGTTCGACGACGCGTTTCCTAAGGGCACGGGCCTACGACTTCCCAAGCCCCCGCAAACCATGCCCGCACCCACACCAACGAAGGGCAGGCCGCTTCAGTCGCCGCTGTTTCGTGCGGCACCACCGCCCAGTGATCGCGAACTCGCCGACACGAAGAAGGCGGGCGTCCGCTATCTGTTGAACCAGATCGAGCAGCACGTAAGGGATTTGGCAACGCGGATCGATGACGCACGCAGCCACGCTGCAGCAGCCGGCATGAACCCGACTTGGGAGACGAACGAATCCGAGCGCCTCAACGTCCAAGCAGGAAACATCATTGAGAGCCTGAAGCATGCCGTTGATGGCACTCGGCCGCCCGACGAGGAGCGTCGACGTTAGACCGCTACCGCGAGGCAACCGGCCTGCTTGTGCACAACCTGCGGC
>NZ_JBHVFF010000155.1:0-20243 GCF_042801895.1 Streptomyces sp. NPDC057543
GCCACCGGCGGGCAGCAGTGGATTCCGGCCCTCGTCACGGTCGTGGTCGGGGCCCACTTCTTCCCGCTCGTGCGGCCCTTCGGCCGTCCCGAGTACCGCTGGACCGGAGCCCTGCTCCGGACCGGGATGGCGACCACACCAGCCACCGCGGCGAACAGCTCGTCGAACGGCACAGCAGAAGCGATCATGCTCGAACTGGTCGATGAGAACGGCACCACCATCGGTACCGCGGAGAAGCTCGCCGCCCATCAGCCGCCCGGTCAACTGCACCGGGCCTTCTCGGTGTTCCTCTTCGACGAACAGGGCAGGCTGCTCCTGCAGCGCCGGGCGCTCGGCAAGTACCACTCCCCCGGTGTCTGGTCGAACACCTGCTGCGGGCACCCCTACCCGGGCGAGGCGCCCTTCGCCGCCGCCGCCCGGCGTACGTACGAGGAGCTGGGGATCTCGCCCTCGCTGATGGCCGAGGCGGGAACGGTCCGCTACAACCACCCCGACCCGGCCTCCGGCCTGGTGGAGCAGGAGTTCAACCACCTCTTCGTGGGCATGGCACAGGACCGGCTGCACCCGGACCCGGAGGAAGTCGGCGAGACCGCGTTCGTGACGGCCGACGAACTGGCCGAGCGGCACGCACGGGCGCCGTTCTCGGCCTGGTTCATGACGGTGCTGGACGCCGCGCGGCCGGCGATCAGGGAGCTGACGGGAACGTCCGCCGGCTGGTAGCGGGCGGGCGGCACCGGATGCCCCAGCGGTTACGGGTGGTCAGAGCCGCCGGCTCAGCGGCAGCGCCGCCCAGATGATCTTTCCGCCGCCTGCGGTGTGTTCCACATCGCAGGCGCCGCCCGCTTCCCGGGTGATCTCCCGGACCAGCAGCAGGCCGCGGCCACCGGTCTGCGCGTAGTCCGTCTCCAGGGCCGTCGGCCGGTAGGGGTGGTTGTCCTCGACGGACACCCTGACCCATTCCGCTCCGACGGCCACCTCGACGGCGAGCTCCGGCGAGAGCAGCGCGGCATGCTTCACGGCATTGGTGACCAGCTCGGAGACGATGAGCAGCAGGCCCTCTGCGACGTCCTCGTCCATCGGCACGCCCTGGCGGTTCAGCAGGTCGCGTACAGCATGCCTGGCCTGCGGTACGGAGACGTCCACGGCCGGGGCGGTGAACCGCCAGACTCCCTCGTACGACACGGGCCGGGCGGGGACACTCCCGCGGCTCTCCATAGTCCGGTACCCGCTCTCCAGTCGGTGGTGACTGCACGTCGAGTACAGAGTGCGCGGCGCAGTCGGTCCAGCTCGTGGTACTGAACACAAGTCGACTTCTATCGACCTGTATCGACAGGATTTGACCGGCCACGCACGAATGCGTCAGCTCCTGGAGCGTTTCGGGTGCCCTCCGCCGGGTGTGCCCGGCAGCTCACCGCTCGCCTGCTGATCCGAGACCATGGAGACCACATGGCGGCCGCCGACCCCGATCGCGATCAGGCCGAGCCCGTCGAAGAGCAGCGCCAGCGAGAAGAACAGGCCGAGTACGTAAAGGCTGCTGTGCGGCCAGTCGAAGAGCACCAGCAGCCCCAGGAGCAGGCCGAAGGCTCCTTGCAGGAGCGTCCAGCCGAACTGCGGGCCACGCACCACGACGCTGCCGACCAGCCGGAACAGCCCACCGGTCAGGAAGAGCAGCGCGGCGAACATGGTCAGCGCCTCGGCCGTGCCGTGCGGGTGGTGGATGACGACGACCCCGGCGGCGATGTTCAGCGCGGCGACCACGACGCCCAGCCAGAAGAAGTTGGTGCCGCGGGACTCGACGGCGTGGAGCAGCCCGACGATGCCGCCGATCAGCAGCAGCCAGCCGAACAGGAGCATCGAGGTGAGCGTCGCGACGCCGGTGTACACGAGGCCGACCAGACCGGCCACGACGAGAAGGGTGCCGAGCAGTGCCAGCCAGCCGAAACTGCGGCTCAGCTTCTTGCCCTCGGCTGCGGGAACGGCCACGGGAAGCTCCTCACGGTGCGTGCCTGTTCGGCGACCCCTTCTTGATCATAGGTTCGAACCGTGCGGATAGCATCCGGCGCATGGACCGTACGGAACCCCGGCTGGAACACACCGTCGCGGACGGTGTGGCGACGGTCGTCATCAGCAATCCCGCCAAACGCAATGCGATGACGACCGCGATGTGGAGCGCGCTGCCCCGTCTGCTGGAGCGGCTGGCCGCCGACGCAGCGGTCCGGGTGCTGGTGCTGACGGGCGCCGGGAACACCTTCTGCGCCGGGGCGGACATCTCCTCGCTCCGGGATCCGGCGGGCGATCCGCAGGCGCTCGCCGTGGCCGCCGAGGAGTCGCTCGCGGCGTTCCCCCGGCCGACGCTCGCGGCGATCCGCGGCTACTGCGTGGGCGGCGGCAGCCAGCTCGCGGCCGCCTGCGATCTGCGGTTCGCCGAGGAGGGCGCGTCGTTCGGCGTCACGCCGGCCAAGCTCGGGATCGTGTACTCGGCTTCGTCGACCCGGCGGCTGGTGGCGCTGACCGGCCCGGCCACGGCGAAGCATCTGCTGTTCTCCGGCGAGCTGATCGACACCGCGCGGGCGCTGCGGACCGGTCTGGTGGACGAGGTGATGCCGGCCGGCGAGCTGGACAAGCGGGTCGACGCGTACGTACGCACGCTGGCGGCGCGCTCGCAGCTGACGCAGGCGGCGGCGAAGGAGTTCGCCACCGGACGTACGGACCGGGACGCCTACTGGGCGGAGCAGGCGCGCCGCAGCGGCGACACCGCGGAGGGCGTCGCCGCCTTCCTGGAGCGGCGCGCGCCGCGCTTCACGTGGACGACCGGACCGTAACGCCCCTGCGGCTACTGGAGGATGAAGCGGCTACTGGCGCGGAACTTCTCGACCAGCGCTGCCGGGGCCTTCGCGGGTGAGCCGGCGTCGTACGGCGGCTGCGGGTCGTACTCGGACAGCAACTGCACGGACATGGCGTGCTCGTCGTCCGCGATGCGGCCGAGCAGGGTGAGTCCCATGTCGATGCCGGAGGAGACGCCGGCCGCCGTGACGTACTTGCCGTCTACGACGACGCGTTCGCCGGTCGGTTCGGCGCCGAAGCCCTTCAGGGAGTCCAGCGCGAGCCAGTGCGAGGTGGCGCGCCGGCCCGTCAGCAGTCCGGCCGCGGCGAGCAGCAGGGACCCGGTGCAGACGGAGGTGGTCCAGGTGCTGGTGGCGTCGGCGGTGCGCAGCCAGCCGAGCAGCGCCTCGTTCTCCATCTGGTCGTTCTGGCCCGGGCCGCCGGGGACGACCAGCACGTCAGGCGCCGGTACGTCGGCGAACGTCCTGTCGGCGACCAGCGCGAGGCTGCCGTTGTCGTTGCGCACGGGACCGGTCCGTTCGGCGACGAACACGGTCTCGGCGCCGGGGGTGCGGGCGAGCATTTCGTAGGGGCCCACGGCGTCGAGTGAGGTGAAGCGCTCGAAGAGGACGATGGCGATCTGCATGGCGTTGCCTTTCGGTCGGTCGTCGATGGGTTGCGAGTCGGTCGGTCAGTGGGTGGCCGGTTGGGCGCGGAAGCGGCGGCGGTATTCGGCGGGTGCCGTGCCGAGGCCCTTGATGAACGCGCGGCGCATGGCCTCGGGGGTGCCGTAGCCGCAGGCGCGCGAGATGCCGGTGACGCCGTCGGAGGTGTCCTCCAGCAGTCGGCGGGCGTGTTCGAGGCGTACGCGGTCGACGTAACGGCCCGGTGTGAGGCCCGTCTCGGCCTGGAAGGCGCGGGCGAAGTGGCGGGGCGAGAGCCGGGCGCGGGCGGCGAGCGCCTCGACGGTGAGGTCGTCACCGGGGTGCTCGGTGATCCAGTGCTGGACCTCGCGCAGCGGTTCGCGGCGGGCGGTCTGTGCGGTGAGCTGGGCGCTGAACTGCGCCTGGTTCCCGGGCCTGCGCAGAAAGACCACGAGGTGACGGGCGATCGTGAGCGCGATGTCCCGGCCGTGGTCCTCCTCGACGAGGGCGAGAGCGAGGTCGATACCGGCGGTGACGCCGGCGGAGGTGGCCAGCCTGCCGTCGCGTACGAAGACCGGGTCCGGGTCGACCTCGACGGCCGGGTAGCTGCGCGCGAGATGCTCGCAGACCGTCCAGTGCGTGGTCACCCGGTGCCCGTCCAGCAGGCCGGCCGCGGCGAGCAGCAGCGCCCCCGTGCAGACGGAGACGAGCCGCCCGGCGTGCGGGGCGTGGCCGCGCAGCCAGTCGATCAGCGCCGGGTCGGGGGCACGGGTGCCCTGACCGCCGGGGACGACGAGGGTGTGCGGCGGCGCCGCGTCGGCGAGGCTGCCGTCGGGGACGAGCGTCAGACCGCTGCTCGTACGGACCGGCGCACCATCGAGGGAGGCGGTGCGCAGTTCGTACGTGGCCCCGGGGAAGTGGGAGGCCCCGGCGAAGACTTCCACGGGGCCGGTCACATCGAGGCTCTGAACACCATCGAAGAGGACGACGAGTACGGATCGCTGCGTCATGACTTCCATCCTGGGCAGCCGGGAGCATGGCCGCAATGACGAAGAACCCACCTTTTCCGCCATGCCGGGTCCGCGCGGAATGGACGTCGTCCCGGGGTTACGGGACGTACCAACCAGTCGGTAACGTGCCTGCATGAGTACTCTGCCGCCGCGCGCCGGACGCCGCTGCCACAACGCCATCAACCCGTTGCACTCGACGGTCTACTTCTCCCCCGATCTCGGCGAGGAGCTCGGGAAGCTCGGCATCGACGATTCGAACGCCGCCTACTTCGCCACGCGCGCGGCGGCGCTGGGCGCCGTCGGCCCCGGCACGGTCACCGCGACCTTCTACAACTTCAATCACGATCTCGTCGCCCGACATCTGCCCGCCGTGTGGTCCGTCGCCTCGCCGCAGGCGGTCCTGGACGCCCGGCTGCGCGCCGCCGACGCCACGTTGCGCCGGGTCCTGGGCGAGGAGATCATCGCCTCCCCGGAGATGGCCGAGGCGGCCGGGCTGGCGCTGCGCGCCGCAGAGGCGTGCACCCGACACGCCCGGCCGCTCTACGCCGCGCACGCCGATCTGCCGGTGCCCGAGCAGCCGCACCTGGCGTACTGGCACGCCGGGACGCTGCTGCGCGAGCACCGCGGCGACGGCCACCTCGCGGCGCTCCTCGCGGCCGGTCTCGATCCGGTGGAGGCCCTGGTCAGCCACACCGCGACCGGCAAGGGAATGAACCCGCGCTGGATCCTCGCCACCCGGGGCTGGCGCCGGGGCGACTGGGAGGCGGCCTCCGAGCGACTGCGCGGGCGCGGACTCCTCGACAGCGAGGGCGAGTTGACGGAGGCGGGCGTCACACTGCGGGCGGATCTGGAGGAGGCCACGGACCGGATGGACAGTGCGCCGTACGAACATCTCGGCGCGGAGCGGGTGGAACGGCTGACCGAACTCGCGCGCGGATTCCTGTTCACGGCCGCCTCGGCGGGCGCGTTCCCGGCCGATCTGATCGGCAAGGGCTGAGCCGCCGGCCGGCGGACAAGTGGGGTGGTCGGGCGACACGGTGCCCGGCCACCCGGCACAATGCAGGCGAGGGGCCCCGCCCCGGTAAGCACAGCCAGCACGAGAAGGCGAGTCGGTAGAACCGTGACGACGTCCATCGAAGGCAGGATCGCCGAGGAGCTCGGCGTACGCGAGCGGCAGGTGAAGGCGGCCGTCGAGCTGCTCGACGGCGGGTCGACCGTGCCGTTCATCGCGCGCTACCGCAAGGAAGCGACCGAGATGCTCGACGACGCGCAGTTGCGCACGCTCGAGGAGCGGCTGCGGTATCTGCGGGAGCTGGAGGATCGCCGTACGGCGATCCTCGACTCGGTACGCGAGCAGGGCAAGCTCGACGATGCGCTGGAGGCGCAGATCCGGGCCGCCGACACCAAGGCGCGTCTTGAGGACATCTATCTGCCGTTCAAGCCCAAGCGGCGCACGAAGGCCCAGATCGCCAGGGAGGCGGGGCTCGAACCGCTCGCGGACGGTCTGCTCGGCGACCCCTCGACGGAACCGCTGGCCGCTGCCGCCGCCTTCGTCGACGCCGACAAGGGCGTCGCGGACGGTGCGGCGGCGCTGGAGGGTGCCCGCGCCATCCTCACCGAGCGGTTCTCGGAGGACGCCGATCTGATCGGTGAGCTGCGTGAACGCATGTGGTCGCGCGGGCGGCTGGCCGCCAAGGTACGGGACGGCAAGGAGGAGGCGGGGGCGAAGTTCGCCGACTACTTCGACTTCGCCGAGCCGTTCACCGCGCTGCCCTCGCACCGGGTGCTGGCGATGCTGCGGGGCGAGAAGGAGGACGTCCTCGACCTGGTCCTGGAGCCGGAGGAGCCGTCCGAGACGCCCGGCCCGTCGGCGTACGAGAACATGGTCGCCCGGCGCTTCGGGGTCGGTGACCGAGGCCGCCCGGGCGACAAGTGGCTCGCCGACACGGTGCGCTGGGCCTGGCGGACCCGGATTTTGGTGCACCTCGGCATCGATCTGCGACTGCGGCTGCGTACGGCGGCGGAGGACGAGGCGGTACGGGTCTTCGCGTCGAACCTGCGCGATCTGCTGCTCGCCGCGCCGGCCGGGACGCGGGCCACGCTGGGACTCGACCCCGGTTTCCGTACGGGTGTGAAGGTCGCCGTCGTCGACGCGACCGGCAAGGTCGTCGCGACGGATGTCATCCACCCGCACGTCCCGGCGAACAAGTGGGACCAGGCGCTGACCAAGCTGGAGCAGCTGGCGAAGGCCCACGACGTCGACCTGATCGCGATCGGTAACGGCACGGCGTCCCGCGAGACCGACAAGCTCGCCGGTGAACTCATCGACAAGCACCCCGAGTTGAAGCTCACCAAGGTGATGGTGTCGGAGGCGGGCGCGTCGGTGTACTCGGCTTCGGCCTTCGCGTCGCAGGAACTCCCCGACATGGACGTGTCGTTGCGCGGCGCCGTCTCGATCGCGCGACGCCTTCAGGACCCTCTCGCCGAGCTGGTGAAGATCGACCCGAAGTCGATCGGTGTCGGCCAGTACCAGCACGACCTGTCCGAGGTGAAGCTGTCGCGCTCGCTGGACGCGGTCGTCGAGGACTGCGTGAACGGTGTCGGCGTGGACGTCAACACCGCGTCGGCGCCGCTGCTTTCGCGGGTCTCGGGGATCGGCTCGGGGCTCGCCGAGAACATCGTCGCGCACCGCGACGCGAACGGCCCCTTCCGTTCGCGGAAGGCACTCAAGGACGTGGCGCGGCTGGGCCCGAAGGCGTACGAGCAGTGTGCGGGCTTCCTGCGCATCCGGGGCGACGACCCACTGGACGCGTCGAGCGTGCACCCTGAGGCGTACCCGGTGGTGCGGGCGATGGTGAAGCGGACGGGCGGTGACGTCGCCTCGCTGATCGGCAACACGAGCGTGCTGCGGTCGCTGCGGGCCGACGAATTCGTGGACGAGAAGTTCGGTCTGCCGACGGTCACCGACATCCTGAAGGAGCTGGAGAAGCCGGGGCGCGACCCGCGTCCCGCGTTCAAGACGGCCACCTTCAAGGAGGGCGTCGAGAAGATCGGTGATCTGGCGTCCGGGATGGTGCTGGAGGGTGTCGTCACCAATGTCGCGGCGTTCGGCGCGTTCGTGGACATCGGTGTGCACCAGGACGGTCTGGTGCATGTGTCGGCGATGTCGCGCACGTTCGTGAAGGACCCGAGGGATGTCGTGAAGCCGGGCGACATCGTGAAGGTCAAGGTCATGGACGTCGACATTCCGCGGAAGCGGATCTCACTGACGCTGCGGCTGGACGACGAGGCGTCGGCGGGGGGCGCGTCCCAGGACGGCGGGCCCAGGCGGGAGCGGTCCGAACGGGGCGAGCGGGGCGAGCGGGGCGGCCAAGGAAATGGCAGGGGCGGCCGGCCACCGCGGCAGCGCCAGGGTCAGGGCCGAGGTGGTCAGGAGCGTGACCGGCGAGGTGGGGGCGGCGGGGGCGGCTCCGCTCGTCCGGCACCCGCACCGGTGAACAGTGCGATGGCGGATGCGTTGCGGCGGGCCGGGCTGACGGATCCGAAGCAGGGCGGCAAGAGGGTCTGACGTCGGGGTGGGCGGGGTGCGGTCCGCTGCCCGGTGGCCGGGGGGCGGAAGCGTGCCCGGTGGCCAGGGGCGGAACCCCCTCACTACCGATTTGGTGGCTCTGGTCACATCCGTGTCGCCGGCCCCGGCCGCGGAGCGTCAAGTGCTCGGCATCGGCCGGGTCCGGTGACGACGGCGGATCCCTGTCGGGGCCCTACCCCTGGTGGCCCCTGGGGGTGCGGATCGTGACCGTCTCGGTGAGCGGCAGGTTCGACGAGGAGTCGCCCACCTGGACGCGATAGGCGCCGTCGGCGGTCTTCCACCTGCCGGCCCCGGTGTCCCAAGCGGAGAGCGGGTGGTTCGACGCGGCGGGGTCGATGGTCAGCTCGACCCGCTGCTTCTCCCCCGGCTCGAGCCGGACCTTCTGGAACGCCACGAGGCGCCGGGGGGGCTCTCCCGTCGTGGACGGCAGGCCGAGGTAGACCTGGGCGACCTCCGACCCGGCCACCCGCCCGGTGTTCTCCACGAAGAACCGGACCTTGATCGGCGCGGTGCCGTCGGATTTCTCCGGGGTGACCACCAGCTTCGAGATCTTGAAGTCGGTGTAGGAGAGCCCGAACCCGAACGGGAACGTCGGCTTGGTGTTATTCGCGTCGTACCAGCGGTAGCCCATCTCCAGGCGTTCGCTGTAGGTAGCCGTGAGTTTGCCGTCGCCGGTCCGGTCGACCCCGGGCCACTGCTCGACGGTGGCGTTGGCGCCCTCTCGTTGCCCGGTGGGGAAGGTCATCGGCAGCTTGCCCGACGGATTGGTGATGCCGAGCAGCAGATCGGCGACGATGTTGCCGTCCTCCTGCGCCGGGTACCACGCCTCCAGCAGCGCGGGAACCTTGTCCAGCCAGGGCAGCAGGACCGGTCCGCCGTTCTTGAGTACGACGACCGTGTTGGGGTTGGCGGCCGCCACCGCGGAGACCAGCGCGTCCTGGTCGACCCCGTCGCTGACCGGCAGCGAGAGCGTGGACCGGTCCACGCCCTCGCGGGAGACATCGCCCACCATGACCACGGCGACGTCCGACGCGGCAGCCAGGGCCGCGGCCGTGGCCGGGTCGGTCCCGTTGTCGTACGTCACGGTCGCGTCCGAGCCCAGTTTGCCGAGGGCGTTCTCCAGGCCCTGCTTCGGCGTCACCGTGTACGGGGAGGTGACGACGATGGCGTCCGACGGGCCCTGGGAGTTGAACTTGGCCTGCCCCGCGAAGGTCTGGCTGCCGATCAGGGCCACCGAATGCAACGAGCGCGCGTTCAGCGGCAGGGTCTTCTTCTCATTCTTCAGCAGCACGCTGCCCTGCTCGCCCAGATCGCGGATCCGCCGGCCGTTGGTGGCGAAGTCGATGGGCGTCAGCGAGTTGACGGGATCGTCGAACTGGCCGAGCCTGAACATCACCTTGTAGCGGCGTTCGAGCATCCGGTCGATGTCGGCCGTCGCGATGTCGCCCGTGTCCAGAGTGGCGTGGATCAGTGCGGGGGTGAACCAGAGCGGACTGGCGAACTCAAGGTCCAGCCCGGCCTTGATGGCCGGTGCGGTGCTGTGCGTGGCCCCGCGGTCGGACATCACATAGCCGTCGAAGCCCAGGTCACCGCGGAGCCAGTCGCTGAGCAGCTGCTTGTTCTCGCACGCGTACACGCCGTTGAGGTGCGGATAGGAGCACATGACCGAGGCCAGACCGGCGTCCCGGCTGGTCATCTCGAACGGCAGCAGATAGAGCTCGTGCATGGTGCGGTCGTCGACGACCGTGTCCATCTGCGACCGCTGCGTCTCCTGCTCGTTGGCCGCGTAGTGCTTGGCGACCGACTGGACGCCGTGCGCCTGCACCGCGTTGACCTGGGCGACCGCCATCCGTCCTGCGAGGTAGGGGTCCTCGCCGAAGTACTCGAAGTTACGGCCCGCGTTGGCGATGCGTCCGAGGTTGATGCCGGGCGTCAGGAGCACATTGTGAGCGCTCGCCCGGGTCTCCTCACCGAGGATGTCGCCCCACTCGGCCGCGGCGCCCGGGTCCCAGGAAGAGGCCACGGAGAGCGCGCTGGTGAGGCCGGTCGAGGTCGGGGCCACTTGGCAGTCCCCGCCCCCGAACGGGCCGTTGGTCATCCGCAGCGTCGGGATCGCCAGCGCGGGAATTCCCTCGACATGGCGGCCGGACGAAGTGAAGTCGCAGCCGGGGATATCGGTGTTGGCAACCGGTTTCATGGCGATCTGCTGGATCTTCTGCTCGAGCGTCATCGCGTCGACCAGCAGATCGGCGCGTGCCTCCGGCGCGAGCGCGGTGTTCATCCACGGCAACTCCGCGGCCTCGGAGGTCGGGGACGCCAGACCGGCGACGACCACCGCGCTGAGACCGACGCACAGCAGGCGCAGTCTGCGCAGCGTGCGCAGTCCGGTGGATCCGGGGGGTCTTGGCACTGTGGGCCTCCACTGTCTTGACGGTTCCACGAACGAGAGGTGCGGGAGTGACGCGATACGGCGCACGGAACCGGCCGCTTGGAGCGGTGCGCGGCCGTGCCGGCATGCGCGGTGCACGAGCAGGCACGCCGGGTTGCGGACGATGGTGGCTGCGACCGGGACGCCGCGGCAACCGGTTGCCATTTGTTGCCTCCGGACCGGGGCGCGCCACAGGGTCGACGGACACGACGTCAGAACCGTTTGGCAGCAGGGTGACTCGCCGACCTCGGGGGGGCGAGTGGCGGAACGGGGGGCGTCAAACGACGGACCGGCCGACCTCACCGGTGCCGCGGTAACCGGGTGGCCCGGTCATCGCGGGTCGAGGGCGGACCCGTCCAGGGCCGCCGGTCGGGGTCGCCCCCGGCCGCGTGGGGCGGTGGACCCTCGTACCACCAGCCGGGTCGGCAGCACCATCGGTCGGCCGGTGCTCACCTGGGCGCCGCCCAGGGCCGAGAGTAGACTGCAGACCGCCGTGTGCCCCTGGGCCCGCAGCGGTGCCGCCACCGTGGTCAGGCCCGGGGTGACCAGCTCCGCGGCGAAGATGTTGTCGAAGCTGACGATGCTGACGTCCTGGGGCACTCGTCGCCCCGTCGCTTGGAGGCCGCGCACCAGGCCGATCGCCAGTTGGTCGTTGTAGGCGATGACGGCCGATGCCCCGTGGTGGCCGAGCTCCTCGGCAGCCGTGCTCCCCCCGGCCACCGTCGGCGGATACGGCCCGGTGCGGTGCGCCCGGAGCCGCGACTCTGCCGCCGCCTTGCGCAGTGAGCGCCACCGCATGCCATCCGCCCACGACGCCTCCGGTCCGGAGACGTAGGTGACGGTACGGTGCCCCAGGTCCGCCAGGTGCTGGACGGCCAGCCGCATTCCGTGGAGGTTGTCGGTGACGACGCTCGGCACGTCGGCGACATGGCGGTTGAGCACGATCATCGGCCGCTGCTTGGCGGTCATCCGGATCGCCGAGTCCGACATCCGCGAACTGGCGAGGACGACGCCCTCCACGGTCGGCAGTGCCCGCTCCAGCGCGTCCCGCTCCACCCGGTCCGACTCCTGGGCGTCGACCAGCAGGATGACATACCCCGCCTCGGCCGCGGCGGACTGCGCACCGCGGATGATCTCCCCGTAGAACGGGTTGGTGATGTCCGAGATCACCAGGGCGAGCATCGAGGTGCGCCCGGTGGGCAACGCCCGGGCCAACGGGTTGGTGCGGTAGCCGAGGTCGGCGGCCACCTGCCGGATCCGCTCGGCGGTCTCGGCGTTCACCCGGCCCGGCCGGGAGAAGGCCCGAGAGACCGTCGAGGCGGCCACCCCTGCGGCCCGTGCGACATCGTAGATCGTCGGCGGGCGCCGCCCCGCGGACGGGGATGGTTCGGCCACGGGTTTCCCCTGCTCCGTCCTCTGTCGTACGCGACAGCAGACGGCAACCGCTTGTCGCCCACTTTCCGCAACAGCTTAATGGGATCTCGAATCCACCGGACTGCGGCAAGCGTGCCGATGGATGGAGAGAGCACAGGCAACGAGATGCTTCGCCCCTGCCAGGCGCAGGTCATGACGGTGTTGGGCTGGAGGTCAGAGCTCCTTCACCTTGCCGCCCACCACCTCGACGCGCCGTGTCGTCCGTACCGCCTCCAACATGCGCCGGTCGTGCGTGACCAGCAGCAGTGTCCCCGTGTACGAGTCCAGCGCCGACTCCAGCTGCTCGATCGCGGGCAGATCGAGGTGGTTCGTCGGCTCGTCGAGGACGAGGAGGTTGACGCCCCGGCCTTGGAGCAGGGCGAGCGCCGCCCTGGTGCGTTCGCCGGGCGAGAGCGTGGTCGCGGGACGCATCACGTGATCCGCGCGCAGGCCGAACTTGGCCAGCAGCGTGCGGACTTCGGCCGGCTCGGTGTCGGGGACGGCCGCGCAGAACGCCTCCAGGAGCGATTCGGAGCCGTGGAACAGCTTGCGCGCCTGGTCGACCTCTCCGACCACGACGCCCGAGCCGAGCGTCGCCTGCCCGGCGTCCAGCGGGAGGCGGCCCAGGAGTGCGGCGAGGAGGGTGGACTTGCCCGCTCCGTTGGCGCCGGTGATGGCGACCCGGTCCGCCCAGTCGATCTGGAGTGAGGCCGGGCCGAAGCCGAAGTCGCCGCGTGTGGCCCGGGCTTCGCGCAGGGTAGCGACGACCGAGCCGGAACGGGGTGCGGTGGCGATCTCCATCCGCAGTTCCCACTCCTTGCGCGGTTCGTCGACGACGTCGAGCCGTTCGATCATGCGCTGTGTCTGCCGGGCCTTCGCGGCCTGCTTCTCGCTCGACTCGCTGCGGAGCTTGCGGCTGTTCTTGTCGTTGTCGGTCGCCTTTCGGCGGGCGTTCTTGACGCCCTTGTCCATCCAGGAGCGCTGCATGTGGGCGCGCCCTTCGAGGGCGGCGCGTTTACCGGCGTACTCCTCGTACTCCTCGCGGGCATGCCTGCGCGCCCTCTCGCGCTCCTCCAGGTAGGCGGCGTACCCACCTCCGTAGAGGTTGATCTGCTGCTGGGCCAGGTCCAGTTCGAGGACCTTGGTGACCGTACGCATCAGGAACTCGCGGTCGTGGCTGATGACGACCGTGCCCGCGCGCAGTCCGGAGACGTAGCGCTCCAGCCGCTCCAGGCCGTCCAGGTCGAGGTCGTTGGTGGGCTCGTCGAGCAGGAAGACGTCGTAGCGGGAGAGCAGGAGGGATGCCAGGCCCGCGCGGGCCGCCTGGCCGCCGGAGAGCGCGGTCATCGGCAGGTCGAGGCCGACGGTCAGGCCGAGGTCGGCGGCTACCTCCTCGGCACGCTCGTCCAGGTCCGCGCCGCCGAGCGCCAGCCAGCGCTCCAGCGTCTCGGAGTACGCGTCGTCCGCGCCCGGCGCCCCGTCGACGAGGGCCTGCGTGGCGCTGTCCATCGCGGACTGGGCGTCGGCGACGCCGGTACGGCGGGCGAGGAACTCGCGCACGGTCTCCCTCGGACGCCGCTCCGGCTCCTGCGGGAGATGACCGACGGTGGCGGTGGGCGGGGAGAGCCGCAGCTCGCCCTCCTCCGGCCGGTCGAGCCCGGCGAGCAGCCGGAGCAGGGACGATTTACCGGCCCCGTTGACTCCGACGAGACCGATCACGTCACCGGGTGCGACGACGAGGTCGAGTCCGGCGAAGAGTGTGCGGTCGCCGAGTCCGGCGGCGAGGTCCTTGGCAACGAGAGTGGCAGTCATCAGGGTGCCGATCCTAATCGGCCGCCGGGACCGGCCCGGGACAGCCCGGCGCCGGTCCCGTGTCCGGCGCCGGTGCCGATGCAGGACCCGGCGCGAGTGTCGGTACGGCGGTCGGGTGGCCGGGGAGGTCCGCCGTCACCGGCAGATCTCCCCGGCCGCCCGTTCCCTGTCCGCCCAGCGGCACGGATGGCACCTTTCACGGAAGCCGACGATTCACTCTCCGTAGGCAGTGCCTCACGTGGCGCTCACCTCACGGGATCAACAAGAGGCATCGGCCTGCCCGCTCGTGAGGTGATAGGCCGCCCGCTCATCCAGGAGGAGCGGGATCAGATTGCGGGCCGACTGCCGCAGCGGTACGTACGCTCCGTCACCGTCGCGCCGGGAGGTGACGCCGTGCAGGGCGAGCTCGTCCTTGACGTCGTCGAACTGGTCCTTGGTGAGCCGGTATCCGCACGGCGGATCCTGAAGGACTTGGCCGGCTTCGGGTGCCTCGTTGTCGGCGCCGCCGAGAAAGACCGGACCACGGTCCTTGAATCCCTCGGCCCGGGATGCCGCGGTGGCGGCGACGATCGCGCCGCGGTGTTCGTCGGTGAAGGCGAACAGACCATCGAGTGCGGAGAGTTGGGAGTTGACCCGGCGTCGGCTGTTGAGTGCCGGGTCGGCCTTCTCGGCGGCGGTGAGTGCGTCGACGCGGGATTCGATGAGCAGGCCGACGGCGTGCTTGATGCCGGAGGTGTTGCGCAGGATGCGTTCCTGTCCGTCGCCCGCGGTCTGCTTGATCGGGTCGCCGGTGACGGGGTCGGTCCAGATGCCGTAGAGGCCACTGCTGTAGCCGGCCTCCGCGGCAGTGGGCCGCACATAGCTCTGGGCGAGGGTCTGCGATTCGCCGTGCACCCGGTCGGAGACGTTGAGGTTACGGGGCCACAGGACGAAGAGGTCCTTGTCGTAGTAGGGCGGGGTCGCCCCGTACTCGTGCAGGTCATAGATCACATCGGGCTTCCGGTCGCGGATGACCGCCGCCATGGCGCGGCCCTCGGCGGTCTGCAGCGCGATGTGGTCGCGGTTGATGTCGACGCCGTCGGAGTTGCCGCGGGTGTTGGCGGCGCGTCCGTCGGGGTTGGCGGTGGGTACGACGAGGACGCTCGTACGGGCGAGGAAGGCGCGGGTCGAGGGGTCCTGGGCGTAGGCCAGATCGCGAATGGTCGTCAGGCACGCTTCGCGGCCCGACGGTTCGTTGCCGTGCTGGCTGCAGATCAGCAGCATCGTGTTCGCTTTGGCATGGTGGTTTCCGATCCGGACGAGCTGGAGCGGGCGGCCCTGTTTCGTCGTACCGATCCGGTCGACGGAGACCCGGTCGCTGCCTTGGTCGACCGCGGCCAGGAAGGACTGTTCCTCCGGCTGGCCGGTCCACCGGGCCCCGTTGCTGGTCTCGAAGCCGGTACGGGGCTGGGTCTGGGTGTGCGCGGCCTGGGCGGGCACGGTGATCAGGGGTACGGCCAGGACGGCGGCGGCGGCCGTCAGGACGAGGTTGCGGCGGACTGACCCGCGGGCGATCGGGATACGGGGTGTCATGAGCGGCTGCCTCCCGGGATGCGGTGGGCGGGACGCGGTGGCGTCACGCCCTCGGAGTGGACGGCGCGGGGGGTGGCTGTCGCGGGTGCGGAACCCGCGGTGGCTCGTACGAAGGCTCCGGTGCCGCCGGTGAACGGCAGCTTCGCGGACGTACGGGCCAGGTCGAGGGTGAGCGTCGGCGCGGAGTCCGGCGGGTCGATGAGGTCCCGGTCGGTTCCGGCGACGATCAGGGCGAGGCGGTGTCCGGCCGGGACGACGTGGTCGGTGGCCGCCAGGTCGATGGTGATCGTGTAGGCCCTGCCCGGCGTGAGGGGGCGGCCGTGTCCGGCGGAGGCGTAGGTGCCGAGATCGGCCCAGCCGCGGCTGAGGACGGTCCGGTCGACGGCGGTCGTCCTGGCCCGGGTCTCCTTGAAGCAGGAGCTGTCCCCGGTGGTGCTCGCGCCCCAGCAGGTGCGGTCGGTGAGGGTGGTGATGCCTTCGCCGGACGAGCCGTAGTCGCGGATGGTGTCGGGGCCGATGTCCACGAGGACCGCGGAGAGATGGGCGGTCGATGTGGTCGGGGTGGCGGTGACGGTCACCGTGGACGATCCGGCCAGTCGCAGGTCCCGGGTGAGCGGCACGGTGCGGAAACCGGCCTTGGCGCTCGTGGTCCGGTCCAGGTCGGCGGCCCACTCCGTCTCGCTCTGTGCCGGGTCGTCGGTGAACGTCTCGGTGGCGCCGGGGCGGGCGGGTTTCAGGCCGAGACCGCCGACGCCGGGCGCGTCGCCGGGGCCGGGGCGCACGGTGGTGGTGTGCGTGGTGCGGGGCGGCCAGACCCTGTCGGTGGACCACTGATCAGGGTGCCGTTCGATGTCGGCCATCGGTTCGCGGTCGATGCCGTTGTCGTAGCCGAGGAGATAGTGGTCGAACCAGCGGTGCAGCGTCTTCACCCACTCGGCGCGCCGGTAGTCGAACGGGTCGACGTGTCCGGTCTGCGAGAGCCAGATCTTGCGCTCCACGCCGTGGTCCGCGAGGGCGTCCCACCACTGGCCGAGTTGCTTGGTGCGGACGTTGAGGTCCTGCATGCCGTGTACGGCGAAGACGCTGGCCCGCACCTTGCGGGCGTCCTTCACGTAGTCGCGGTCGCTCCACAGCTTCGTCCAGTCACCGGTGCGCGGCGCCTGGTCGACGAGTTGCTGCTGCACGGCGGCGCAGCGGCCGCGTGCCTCGGGGCTCTCCACGTAGCCGGAGAGCCAGTCAGGGCCGCTGTCGTAGAGGGGCGCGCCCTGGGCGAAGTAGTAGTCGTACCAGGAGGAGATGGCGCCGATCGGCACGATGGTCCGCAGTCCGTCCACGCCGGTCGCGGCCACACCGTTGGCGATGGTGCCGTCGTAGCTCTTGCCGATCATTCCGGTGCGCCCGTCGGACCAGCCGGCCGTGGCGCGTTCGCTGCCGGTGCGGGTGGTGTAGCCGCGGGCCCGGCCGTTCAGCCAGTCGATGACGGCCTTGGCGGACTGCACGTCGGAGCGGCCGCCGACGTCGACACAACCGTCGGAGCGATTGGTTCCGGCCAGATCGACGGCGACGAACGCATAGCCGCGCGGCACGAAGTAGTTGTCGTAGTGCAGGGGGAACCGGACCGGCCGGCCGTCGGCGTCGTACGTCTTCAGCTGACTCTCGTTGCCGCGGCCGCAGCAGGAGTAGTACGGGCTGGCGTCCATGATCACGGGGATCTTCCGGCCCTGCCCGGCGGGTTCACCCGGCCGGACGATGTCGACGGCGACGCGGTCGCTCCTGCCGTCGCCGTCGCCGTCCAGTCCGGTGTCCACCCAGACCGATTCGCGCACGGCGTTCTCGTACGAATAGACCGGGCTGCTCTCCAGGGACCCGCTCGCCAAGGGCCCGCTCCTCCGAGGGCTCGCGCCCTGTGCACCTGCTGGTAGGAGCAGGACTGCCAGCAGGGCGGCGACGGCCGCCACCACCAGCGATCTGTACGTCAAGCGGGTGCCCCGCGTACGTGTCGGCATGGGCGGAAGGTACCCCGGTCAACTCCTGTGCAACAGGGGGCGATCACCGATGAATATGACGTGCCCATGCGGGAAGAAAGATCGTGTGCCATGTCGGCCGAATGGCGATCGTGTGACAGGTGCTGCCATGCACACGACTGATGCGGGGGTCGCTGAATAGTCTCTACGTGATGGTTCGAAAGATCCTTCGCCCCGACGAATTGGAGCATTCGTGCACCGCAGATTCATCGTCCCGAGCGCACTCGCGGCCTCCCTGCTGCTGGCGATCCCGGCCTCGGCCGCCGAAGGCACCGCGGGCGCCCCGGGCATCGGCGACCCCTACTACCCGGCCAGCGGCAACGGCGGCTACGACGTGTCCCACTACGACCTGCGGCTGACGTACCAGCCCGCCACCGACCTGCTGGAGGGCACGGCGACGATCCTCGCCACGACCACCCAGAAACTCTCCCGTTTCAACCTCGACTTCGGACTGGACGTCTCCGAGGTGCGGGTGAACGGCAAGAAGGCCGCCTACGCCAGGAGCGGCGAGCAGGAGCTCGAAATCACCCCGGTGGCGGCGCTGGCCAAGGGCAAGGCCGTCTCGCTGGTCGTGCGGTACGCCGGAAAGCCGTCGGAGGTGAAGATCAACGGCTGGACCTCCTGGGTCCGTACGCCGGACGGCGCGGTGGCCGCGCAGGAGCCGGAGTCGGCCGCGTGGTGGTTCCCCAGCAACGACCACCCGCTCGACAAGGCGACGTACGACATCTCGGTGTCCGTGCCGGACGGCACCCAGGCGATCAGCAACGGCACGCTCCAGTCGCAGAGTTCGAAGCTCGGCTGGACCCGCTACAACTGGCGCTCCGCGAAGCCGCAGGCGACGTATCTGACGACGCTGGCCATCGGCAAGTTCGACATCACGACCGACACCACGTCGGACGGGCTGCCGGTCGTCAACGCGTACAGCAGGGATCTCGGCGCCAACGGCGGTGCGGCACGCGCCAGCATCGAGCGGACCACGGAGGTCGCCGAGTGGCTGACGGAGGTCTTCGGACCGTATCCCTTCGACGCGCTCGGCGGGTACTCCCCCAATGTGACGAGCGGGTTCGCGCTGGAGACCCAGACCAGGCCGTTCTACAGCCCGAAGCAGTTCGCGAACGGTGCGAACGTCTCCGTCGTCGTCCATGAGCTGGCGCACCAGTGGTACGGCGACAGCGTGTCCCTCAAGGGCTGGAAGGACATCTGGATCAACGAGGGCTTCGCCCGCTACAGCCAGTGGCTGTGGTCGGAGAAGGAGGGTGAGGGCACCGCGCAGGAGCTGGCGGACTACACGTACGCCCAGCATCCGGCCGACGACGCCTTCTGGACGGTGAAGCCGGGCGACCCGGGCCCGGACAACCAGTTCGACGCGGCCGTCTACGACCGGGGTGCGCTGGCGCTCCAGGCGCTGCGCAACAAGGTGGGTGACAAAACGTTCTTCGCGCTGCTGAAGGGCTGGCCTGCCGAGCACGCGTACGGGAACGCGAGCGTGGCGGACTTCGTGACGTACGCGGAACGGGTCTCGGGCAAGCCGCTCGCCGGATTCTTCGACACCTGGCTGTACCAACCGACGCGGCCCCAGGCCCCGGCAGCGGCCGACGCGCACGCGTTGCGCGCTCCCGCTCAGCCCGCGCAGCCCGCGTCGTGGAAGCAGATCGCGGCGACGAACACGATTCACGACCACCGCTGACGGGTCCGCGGATCGGCTCCCGGTGCCGTCGCCCCTCTCCTCGGTGGGGCGACGGTGCCCGGGGGACGGCCGGGCGCCGCGTCCGGAGCCGGCCCTGGCCGGCTTCAATGGCACGGTGTCGATGGCCGGGGCCACCGGCCACCGTTACCGAAGGACCGTCAGGACGCTGCGGACATGGGCCATTTGACGGTACGAGCGCTGCTGCGGAGGCTGAGCGCCGGAGCCCGGCACGTGGGCGGTTGCGTCGAATCGGTGATCACGCCGGCCAAGCCGGCGCGCCACCCTTCCGCCCGGACCTCACGTCACCCCGGACGGCCTCGCGACGTGCCGCCCGCGCCCGACGCGCGTACGGCAGGTAGCGCAGCCGCTCCGGGAGCACCGGCACGACGCGTCGCACCACGGCACAGAACCGTCGCAGCTTCCGCTCCTGCGCGTCCGTCCACTCCAGCCCGATCGCCTCCCGTGCCTCCGGCGGCATCAGGCCGATGGTGACGAAGCGGCGGAACCGGGCCAGCGGCGGAAACACCACCGGCCACAGCGCCTTCAGCAGCAGCCGTACCGGCAGCGGTCCCCGGTCCGGCGGCGGTACCGGGCGGTCGGTGGCGATCAGATCCTCCACGACGACGGTCAGCTCGATCTCGTCGGCGAGCACCTTGCGGAAGTAGGGCCAGAACTCCTCGATCGTCTGCGGCATGTCCCGGTCGTGGATGCCGAGCACCCGGCCGACCTGGAGCCACTCCCGGTACAGGGCCCGTTCCTGCGCGTCGGTGAGCGGCCGGATGAGATAGCGCGCGGCGTGCTGGTAGACGGGGAAGCCCGTGGCGTGCACCCACGCGTAGTTCGCGGGTGACAGCGCATGGTAGCGGCGCCCCCGGGCGTCGGTGCCCCGGATGGTGCGGTGCAGCCTGCGGAGCCTGCGCCCCTCCTCGGCTGCCGCGTCACCCCCGTACACCCAGAGCTGGAGCGAGCGCAGGGACCTCTCGCCGCGCCCCCACGGGTCCGTGCGGAACACGGAGTGTTCGTCGACGCCCGCGCCGACCGCAGGGTGGGCGACCTGGAGGGTGAGGGCGGCGGGCAGCATCAGCAGGGCCCGGATGTCGCCGGAGATGCTCCAGAGCACACCGCCGGGCGGCGGCGGGACGGGGGTGTCGCTTCCGACTGCTTCGGTACTCATGACGCTCCCGGCGGTCGGCGGGACGTGCGGCCAGGGTCTTTCGTTCGGATCGGGCCGGATCCGGCAC